>CAKTER010000185.1 GCA_934552695.1 uncultured Eubacteriales bacterium | reverse complement strand
GGATGGGAGACGGTTTTTCCCCTCCGCATTGGGTTTTTCTTTGAATCTCTCCCGCCCTATTGCAAAGTCCCCTGTCCCGGTACCTCCGAAAGGGCCAGCAGCCCCAGCCGGGCCTTTAAATACAGAACCCGGTACACGCTTTCGTCCAGCCGTTCCTCGTCCACCTGCTCCAAAATAGACTGTACCGCTGCGGCGGCGTCCTGCGGCAAAAGCACCAGGTCGCACCCAGCCAAAACGGCCAGTGCCGCCGCCTCGTCCCCGTAATAGTCCACAATGGCCCCCATTTCCATGCCATCGGTAATCACCACCCCGGGAAAGCCCAGCTCCTCCCGCAGCAGCCCGGTAACCACCGCCGAAGAGAGTGTAGCCGGGCGCTCCGCATCCACCGCCGTCATGGTAATGTGCCCTACCATCACCATATCGGCTCCGGCCTCGATCCCGGCGGCAAAGGGCAGTGCCTCACACTTTCTCCACTCTTCCCGTGTCCGGTCGGTAGCCGCCGCCCCCTGATGGGAGTCCTCCCGGGTGTCTCCGTGGCCGGGAAAGTGCTTTAGGCAAGTGCCCATGCCCGTCGAAGCAAAGCCCCGCACCGCCTGTCCCACCAGCTCCGCCGCCTGCTCCGGGTCGCTGCTGTAGGCCCGGGTGCCAATCACGGTGTTCTCCGGGTTCGTCCACACGTCGGCCACCGGGGCAAAGTCCAGGGTAAAGCCCAAATCCCGCAGCATACTCCCCAAGGCCGCTGCATTATCAAAAGCCCTTGGGGGCCCCTCCTCCCGGTAGGTATACATATCCTCCAGCTGCACAATGCCCAGGGTATTCCCCACCCGGGCCACCCGGCCCCCCTCCTCGTCCACAGTGAGCAGGGCGGGCACCGCCGCATTTTTTGCCGCCAGCCCCGCCGTCAGGGCCTGCACCTGCTCCACGCCGGTCAAATTTCCCGTGCTGAGCATAAAGCCCCCCACCGGCCAATCCCGGGTGAGCTGGTCGGCCTCGGTAACCGCCGTCCCGTCCTCGGTCAGCGCCTCGGGCCGGACAATAAGCAGCTGCCAAGCCTTTTCCTCCCGGGTCATGGCCGCCAACGCCGCTTCCGCCGCCTGCCGGTAAGGGTCGATGGGCTCCGGCTCCTCGCTTGTGCTGCCTTGCTCTGCCGGCCCCGGGGTTTCCGGGGTTACGGCGGTATGACAGGCCGTGCCCAACGCCAAAAAAAGCGCCAGCAGGCCCAAAATCCCTTTTTTCATACTTCCTCCCCTGCCGGTTTCCCGGCCCTTCCTTGGCGGCAGAGGGATGCTCATCCCGGCCACCGTTTCCCCTATTGTACCCGCTTCCCCGCCCCCACGCAAGAGTATCCTTTTCAGGCCCGCCCCCGTCCCCGGTTTCCCCTCCCACACAAAAGCGACCCGGAAAACCGGGCCGCTCTGCTTTGTTCTTCGTTTTTCTCTTTTTTGTTATTCTGTGGCCAGCGCCGTTGCCGGGTCAATGGCGGCGCCATCCCGCAGCACCTGAAAGTCCACATGGGGCCCCAGGGCCACGCCGTACTTGGTGGGGCTGACTACATAGCCAACGGTTTCCCCCGCCGTCAGGGTCTGGCCCGGACGGACGGCGGCTTCCAGCTGGCCGTATGTAGTCTGCCAGCCGTTTTGGTGGGCAATCACTACCTGCGTGCCATGGATACTGTCCTCCATAACCTCCGAAACCGTTCCGGCCGCAGCGGCCTTGACCGCTTCGCCTTCCTCGGCCTGAATGGCTACGACTTCATTGGTGCGGTACTGGTCCAGCGTGGGGTCGTAAATCGCCACATCGGTGCTAAAGGGGAGCACTACCTCTCCCTCCACCGGCCAGGAAAACGTGGGAACCGCCTCGGCGCTAACCGGGGCTTCCTCCGGCTCCGTCTGAGCCTGAGGCGTCGGCTCCGGCTGGGGCGTTCCCGCCGGTTCCGGCACTTTTTCCGGCTGAACCTCGGGCTGCTCCCGTACCACCGGGGCATTCCGGTTTACATCGGCTGCCACCGATTCCTCCATCCCGGCGGCGTTTTGCTGTTCCTGCGCCCCCTGCTTCCGTTCCAGCCCGCTCAGCCCGGCGCCAATCACCGCCGCAAAGGCCAGGCAGCAAACCAGCCCCACATACAGACGGCTGCCAAAAAAGTCTTTCCATTTTTGTTTCATGCTTTCACCTCCGCCCTTAGTATGGACGGTGGTAATTTTTTTATTCCATTTTTACCAAATCGCAATTTTGGTAGTAGTAAGCCAAAATCTCCCGGTAGGCTTTCCCCTCCCGGGCCAAGGCCTGGGCCCCGTATTGGCTCATGCCTGCCCCATGGCCGTGCCCCCGGGTGGTCACCACCAGCTCGTCCCCGGCAAACTCCAGCGTAAAGGCGCTGCTCCGCAGGCCCAACGCCTCTCGGAATTGCCGGCCCGTCAAGCTTCCCGCCCCCACCCGTACCGTTTTTACATACCCTGCCGGGGTATACTCCTCAATGCGAAGCTTGGGGGACAGGTCGCCGCTCAAATCCCCCGCCGCCGGGCAGGCCGCCAACAGGGCCGCTGCCGCCTGCTCCCGGGGGATGCGTACCGTTACCGCAAACTGAGGGGCCTCCCGGTCCCCGGGGCTTGCCACGCTTTGCAAATAAGGCAGGTCGGTGCTCCAAACGTTTCCGGCGCTTTCCGTAACCCCGGCGCTGGCAGCGCAAAACACCGCCAAAATAGGCTCCTGCTCGTAGGTCAAAATCTCCCCCCGGGTAGCGGCCACCGCCTGCCGGATTTTTTCGGCCCATACCGGATAGTCCTCTCCCCACAAAGCTGCCTGCTCCTCGGGGGAGCGATAGGCCTGCCCTTGGGGGAACCCCCCGCCGGTTTGGAGCATGTCCCGCACCGCATAGGTTCGGGCCGCCACCGCCTGGGCCTTTAACGCCTCCGGCTCAAAGGAGGCCGGCATTTCCGCCGCCACCACCCCGGCCACATAGGTCTCCAGCTCCTCCGCCGTCACCCCGATAAGGGCCCAAAGCCCCTCTATTTCTGCGCTTTCCGTCCCCGCTTCCGGGGCTGCGCTCTCCGCCTCTTCGGCCTGCGCCGGCTCCAGCGCCTTCTTCTTGCCGTTATGCGACTTTGCGCATGTAGCCACCGCGCCGGACATCGCAATCAACGCGATAACATTCGGCAGAACCATGAGCTGATTGAACATGTCCTGCATCTCCCAACCCAGATCGTTGGAAAGCAGCGAGCCCAGGAACACGAAGAACACCGCCAGAAC
>CAKTER010000184.1 GCA_934552695.1 uncultured Eubacteriales bacterium | reverse complement strand
ACCCGGCCCCTCTTCAGCTCCCGTACTCCTCCAGCACCTGATCCAGGGCCTGCTCTCCCCGCACGGCAATCCCCGCCGCCAGCCGCTGCTGCTCCTCGGGGCTAAGGGCCGCCGCCGGGATATTGGTCAGCTGGTACAGGCTGCTGCCCTGCCGGGCCTCCTGATAAAACACAGCAATACGGCCCTCGTACAGGCCCACCACATAGTCTCGCTCCTCCGCCGTGGCCATCCGCCGCCGAAGCACCGCCCGGCCCGCCGAAAACTCCACCAGCTCCCAGTCGGGGTAGGCCGCTGCCAGCTCCTCCCGGCTCATGCCCAGCAAAAAGAAAGCCGGCTCCTCCTCCCGGCGCTTTACGGTAGCGCCACCGCTTTGGTATTCAAACACCATCCGGGTGCTCTCGGTTACCCGGGCCTCTTCGGGCTGTGCCGCCAACCGGGCCTCGGCCTCGCTTGCTTCGGTTTGTTCCGCCGGTTTGGCTTTTTGTATCGTTTCTTCCGTTTCCCCGGTTGCCTGTTCCAAGGAGGATACCGCCCGGTACCCGCCCCACAACCCCAAGCCCCCGGCCAAAAGCCCCACCGCCAGCAACACCCCGGCACTTCCGCTACATTTTCGCATAAAAAATCCCTCCGGCACCAGCTTGGCCCGGAGGGACAAAAAATATACCTTTTTCTTACAGCAGATGCCGCCGCTCCAGCACCCGCACCAAACGCCCGCCCATGGGCAACAGCAAAATGTCGTCCCGATTGGCCGCCCGCAACAGGAGCAGCAGCGCAAAATACACCGCCATGCTCACCAAAATCGACGCCAGCACCCCAAGGGTATTGCTTCCCGCAACCCGCACCAGCAGCTTGTAAACGAGCAGGCAGCCCACGCCCATCCCGGCGGAGGCAATGGCCGGCTTAATAAACCCACCCATAAAATCCAGGTGCGCCCCGGTCTCCCGCACCAGCATGGTCATGTTTACGATTACCGCCACCAGGTAGCACGCCGTAGTTGCCAGAACCGCCCCCACCACGTTGAGGTCCGGAATGCCAATGAGGAAATAGTTGCAAATGATTTTCACCACCAGCCCGCACAGGGCGCCGATCATGGGAATCCGCAGCCGGCCAATGCCCTGCAAAATCCCGGTGATAATCTGGCTGAGGGCCAGCAGCACAATGGAGAAGGCCCCCACCGTCAGCAGCACACCGCCCTCCGCATAGGAGGGGAAGAGCATCCGGATGATGGGATCCCCCAGTACTCCAATGCCCACCGCTGCCGGAATGGAAATGAGCATCCCCACCCGGAAGGTGGTGTTGATTTTTTCGTCTACCGCCTGTTTGTTTCTCTGGGCCACCGAAGCCGCAATGCTGGGAATGGCCGCCGTGGCCATGGCCGTAGAAATGGCGACCGGCAGCGTTGTCAGGGTAGCGTACTTGCCCGAAAGCTGGCCATACAGGGCCTCGGCCCGGGCCTCGGTAAAGGCGCCGCTGGCCATCAGCCGGCTTTTGACCATAAACATATCCGAAAGGTTCGAAATGGAGAACAGCGCCGTTCCCACAATAATCGGCACGGCCGTCCGAATCAGGAGCCGGGCAATCTCCCGGTTGGTCTCCCGGGGAGCGTCGGAAACGTCCCGCTCTACCCCCCGCAAAAGCCGGGGCCGGATAAGGGCATAGGCAAAGGCCACCACGCCCAGGCCCGCCAAAGCGCCTACCCCGGTGCCGGCTGTGCCCCCGGCTGCGCCGTATTCTACCCCCTTGCCGGCCAGCAAGTACGCCAGCAGCACGCTGAACACCGCATTAAACAGCTGCTCCACCAGCTGAGAAATGGCCGTAGGCACCATGGTGTGCATCCCCTGAAAATACCCCCGGTATACCGATAGGATTCCCACAATCAGCAAGGTGGGGGCCAGGGTCAAAATACAATAATAGCTGCGGTCGTATTGCAGGGCGGCGCACAGCCGGCGGCCAAACAGCAGCAGGGCCATCATGGCCACAAAGCACACCCCTGCCGAAATCGCCATCGCCACCCGGAACACCTTGTGGGCATTGGCCTTTTGCCCCAAAGCCAGCCGCTCCGAAACCATCCGGGAGATGGCCGCCGGCAACCCCGCCGACGAAACGATAAGCATAAACTGATAAATGTAATATCCGGCGGCATAAATGCCGTTGCCCTCGTCCCCAATCAGGGCCGTTAAGGGCAGGCGGTACAAAAAGCCCATAACCCGTACCAGCAACCCTGCCGCCGCCAAAATGGCCGCCTGCTTAACAAACGAGCCCTTCCGTTTTTCCGTCCCCATGCCTCACCTCATACCCGGGCGCCCGCCCGTTCCGATTCTTTCTCTGCCTTTTGCGAGGGATTCCCCCCTGGGATTGCTTCGCCTCCCGGGGAACCATTCTTTCCCTCCGCTTCCGGGGCTTACTGCCCTTCTTCCGGCTTCTCCCATTTTTCCCCAACTTTTATTGGTCTGCCCCTCATTATACAACCAATTTAAAGTTTTGCCTACCCCTTGTCAAAATTCGCACGGCATGATAAACTGGTTGTACTGATTTTAAAAACCACTTCCCAAGGAGCGATGATAGTATGGAACCCGTTTCTTTGCCGCTGCCCGTCATCTTCCCCGAGGAGATTCCCTCCATCCGGCTATATATGGATCAGGTGACCACCCTCATCGAGGAGCGGCTCAGCCCCCTGAAGCGCCGGCCCGAGGACAAGCTGCTGACCAAAACCATGATTAACAACTACGCCAAGGCCCAGCTGTTCCCGCCGCCGGTGAAAAAGCTGTATACCAAAAACCATGTGATGCTGCTTATCCTCATCTATCACCTAAAAGGCGTTCTGGCCTTAAGCGACATCCATACCCTGCTGGCCCCGGTGAACGCTGCGGTAAAGGCCGACCCCGAATCCCCGGCCATTGCCCAGCTGTATAACGATTTTGTGGCCATCCAAACCGGCACGGCCGAGGAATTTTCCGACCCCCTGCGGCAGGCCCTGGCCTTGGCGGTAGATGCCGCCCGGCAAAAGCGGCTGGCCGAATACCTGCTGGATGAAACCCTTGCCCGCTAAACCCCGGCGCTTTCTGGGCCGGCTATCCCCCGTCATACCCCTCCTGCCCCTGCATATACTGGGCGCAGGAGGTTTTTTTATGCTCAAATTGCCCCGCTTTTTCCTGGTTTCCCTTTCTTCCCGGCGCTCTGCGCCCCACCCCCTCCGGCCCCTTTTCCTCCTGCTTCTGCTGGCCGCCGGGCTTCTCCTGCCCCACTGGCC
>CAKTER010000183.1 GCA_934552695.1 uncultured Eubacteriales bacterium | reverse complement strand
GAATGGGGGCGGCCCACACTGGAAAAGCTGCTAAAAGCCGGGGCCTTTGCCGACCCGGAGCACCTGAATTTGCCCTTGGAAAGCCTGCGGGTTTTTGTGATTTTAGACCGGCTGGGCAAAATTTAAGACCCCTTGCGGGGTCTTTTTTGATGGCAAACGGAAAACCGGGAGGAACGATTGGCGCCCTCCCTCCCGTTTGGCGGGTTCCTTTTAGGAAAAAACCGGGCTTATGCAGAGGAGAAGCGATGGGCCGGAAAAGCCTTAGTTAATAAAAATCTCGGAGATGGAAATCACCCGGCCGTCCTCCAACACCTGAATTTCAAAAGGTGTTTTGCCCAGCGACCCCTCGTTGCCGGCGTCGAATTTGGCCAAAAACTGGGTTAAATCGGTGGTGGTATATTGGCGGTTAGGAGCATCCTCGTCTACAAACAAAGCGCCGGTGTCAAAAAAGTTGTACCGGGTGGCCTCGTTTAAGGTAAAAGTAAGCAGCTCCTCGGATTCGTCATAAATGTAGTACCCGTTGGGCATGTCTGCTTCCGTCAGCTGCAAGGTGTCAATCCAATCGGTATCGGCTTGGTCGATAAACAGAAAGTCGTTGACCAGCAGCTGATTGTCCTTTACCGTCAGGTACCCGTCGTACACCTGGTACGTTCCGGATGCAGCCGGGGCGGCGGTCGGCGTTGGCTGACATCCGGCCAAGCCCAAAGCGCAGACGGCGGCCAACAAAAGGGGAAGCTGTTTTTTCATGTGCGGCACCTCCTAAAATAATACGGAAAAGAGTTCCATAAATCCATTGTATCAGAGGTGGGAGGGAAAACAAGGAATACTTTCTTAAGCTTTCTTAAGCCATCTTAAGCTTTCTTACGATGGCTGGGGCGAATGAGAGGGATGAAAATAACAGCGGGTGTTTTGGCAGCCCTCGCAATGCAGCAGGTGCCGGGCCCGGGGATCCCGAGACAGCGCCGGGGCGGGCTGGGCAAAGCTTTGCAATGGGGCATCCGATTTGTCGGCGCCCATTAGGTATTCCGGCGTTACCTGAAACACAGCCGCCAGCTTTTCGACGATGTTTAAACAGGAGATGGAGCCGCCGTTTTCCCAAATGCTGATGGTTGGGGTGCTAACGCCAATCAACGCAGCCAAATCGGATTGGCGCAGCCGAGCTTGCTTTCGAAGCTCACAAATACGGTTTTTGGCAGGAAAAGACGCCATAAAAATCACCTCGCAATATTTTTATGTATCGTATTATATCACGAAAGATGGAAATACACAATCCGTAAAATTTCACAAATTGCAAAATTATTGCCCTAGCGTAAGCAGCACGGGGACGGAAAACAGGCCCAGGAGACCGGCAAGCAGGGACGGGGCGTGCCAACGACCTTGGGGCAAAAGGCCCTCGGCGGCCAGCCCCAGACCATAGCCCGTAGCAGCACAGGCGAGAATCGGGATGGCGACCGCAGAATAGGGGGCAGGGGCCGGGAGGCAGGGGAGGAGCAGTAGGCAGCCTACCGGGAGCAACCAACGGGGAGACGCCAAGGGGTGGGGCAGGGTTTGGCACAGGGTGCCGCTTAGCAGCCCGGCCACACAAAGGGGCAGGGGCAGGGCGGCAAAAAGGGCGGGGAGCACCCCGCAGGCCAAAAGGCCCAGGAAAAAGCCGGACAGGAAAGGCATAGCGTTACCCCCGGGCAGGATTGGTACAGTATATGCCGGGGGGAGGGGGAAAAGCCCGGGAAGGGGCGTTTTATCCGATTGCCCGGTGCGGCGATGCAGCTGGCTTCATCCGGGGCTTTGCTAGGCCGGAAAAGGCGGGGATTATGTAGGAGGACGGACAAAAGTAAAAGTGGAGAAAAGAAAAAGCGGACAACCGAGGTTGTCCGCTAAAAATCATGGGAGCGTTGCTTACAGGAGGCTACCAACTGTAATAAACAGAGGAGCGAATACCAGAGAAACAACGGTCATCAGCTTAATCAGGATGTTGATGGAGGGGCCGGAAGTATCCTTGAACGGGTCGCCAACGGTATCGCCAACGACAGCAGCCTTGTGGGCATCGCTGCCCTTACCGCCATGGACGCCGCTTTCAATATACTTTTTGGCGTTATCCCAGGCGCCGCCGGCGTTGGACATGAAGATGGCCATCAGAACACCGGTGACCAGAGAACCGGCCAGCAGGCCGCCCAAAGCGTCTACGCCCAGCAGGAACCCAACAATCAGAGGAGCCACAACGGCCATGATACCGGGAACCAGCATTTCCTTCAAAGCGGCACGGGTGGAAATGGCAACGCAGCTCTTGTAGTCGGGCTTGGCGGTGCCTTCCATGATGCCGGGGATGGAGCGGAACTGACGGCGGACTTCTTCGATCATTTCGAAGGCGGCCTTACCGACGGACTGCATGGTAAATGCAGAGAACAGGAAGGGCAACATACCGCCAATCAGCAGGCCGATGATGGCCCGGTAGTTCAGGATGTTGATACCCACGGTAGAAATCCCGGTGGCTTCGGCATAGGAAACAAACAGAGCCAGAGCCGTCAGAGCCGCAGAGCCGATGGCGAAGCCCTTACCCATGGCAGCGGTGGTGTTACCCACAGAGTCCAGGGTGTCGGTGATTTCCCGAACGGATTCGTCCAGACCGCTCATTTCGGCAATACCGCCGGCGTTATCGGCGATGGGGCCGTAAGCGTCAACGGCAACGGTGATACCGGTGGTGGACAGCATACCAACGGCAGCCAGGGCAATCCCATAGATGCCGGCAAAGCTGTAGGCTACGAAGATACCTACGCAAATCAGGATGATGGGGATGGCGGTGGATTCCATACCCACAGCCAAGCCGCTGATGATGGTGGTAGCCGGGCCGGTCTCGGACTGGTCGGCAATCTTCTTTACGCTACGATAGTCGGCAGAGGTGTAAATCTCGGTGATAATACCGATGACCACACCAACTACCAGACCGGCAATGATGGCGATGGCCTGAGAGAAGCCGCCAAAGAACTGCTTGCTCAGAACCAAAGTCAGGATAATGACCAAAATACTCGCCGTGTAGGTACCGGTTTTTAAAGCTTTGTGGGGGTTGGATTTTTCATCGCCCCGGACAAAGAACGTACCGATGATAGAGGACAGGATACCGGCAGCAGCCAGTACCAGAGGGAAGATGGCGCCGGAAGCGCCAAAGTATACCAGGCCCAGGGTGATGGCGGACACGATGGAGCCCACATAGGACTCGAACAGGTCGGCGCCCATACCGGCCACGTCACCCACGTTGTCGCCCACGTTATCGG
>CAKTER010000182.1 GCA_934552695.1 uncultured Eubacteriales bacterium | reverse complement strand
GGCCCGGGCCGAAACCTCGGCCGAAAGAGTGAGGGCCGCTGCCGTAACCGGCTCCGCTGTCGCCGCCGCCAAAGACGCCTGCGCTTTTGGGCTTTCCAGCACCGGCAGGCTGCCCCGGCTGCTCACGCCGTACCCCACCCGGGCCAAATCCCGCACCCGCACATAGGCGGCCGCCTCCGTCCGCAGGCACTCCGCCGCCACCGTGCCGCCGTTTCCCGGCAGAGTCACCGTTTCCCGCCATACCCGAGGCCGGTAGTCCCGCAGGTACAAATCGGTGTGCCGGGGATAGGCCCTGGTGCCGCCCTCATCCTCTATCACCGTGCCCACCCGCACAAAGGGGTTCAGGCCCGGGTCGGCCCACAGCTCCACGGGCTGCCCGCACACCCGGTAATCCCGCTGGGCCCAGGGCGTTTCCGCCCCTTCCCCGGCCAAAAGCGCCCGGATTTGGGCCTCCCGCACATAGGGAGCGGTGTTGGTAATCCGGGCCTCCGCCGGGATGGCAGCCGGCAGCGAAAACTCCGCCACATCGTTGCCCGTTTCCCGCCAAACGCCGTTTTCCAGTGACAGGCTGACCCCGTAGCTGGTTCGGAAGGGGCCGTAGCACAGCCGGTAGTGGATGCGCTGGGGTACACCCTTTTCCTCAATCACATAAACGGGGTGCAGCTCCATCCCGGTGGGAATCGCTTGAGTCGTAAGCACCGGTTCCGCCGAGAGGGCCGCCGGGCTTTCCGCCGCCCACAAAGTACAAGGGGCCACCCCCAACAGCCAAAGCGACAACAGCAGCATTCCTCTTTTCACAGTGCGCCTCCTCCCGATTCATCACCCATCATAGCTTCATCCTAACACAGCCCCTTGGGAAAAATCCATTGGCAGAACACCGAATTTTGCCGACGGGTTTTTTCGTCAACCTGCCAACCGGTTTGGTACAAAACAAAAAACGCAGGAAGAAAACCGATTTCTTCCCGCTCTACCTTCGCTCACACTGCCCCCCGGTTTTCCTCGTGCATAACAAAAAGCACCCAACAAGCTACGAAAGCTTGCCGGATGCCTTTTTACGGAGAAGGAGGGATTTGAACCCTCGCGCCGCTCTCGCGACCTACACCCTTAGCAGGGGCGCCTCTTCAGCCACTTGAGTACTTCTCCAAGAGCCTACTGCGAGAATCAGTATACCAAAAACTGCAGGGCTTGTCAAGGAAAATCGGGCCAAAGACAATTTTTAAGTTGCAGCCGCTTTAGCGCTCCGGGACAGGGTCGGGCTCCAGCTCCATTTGCCGCAGCTCATAGGTCAGGCGCATATTTTTTCGGCGATAGGCGCCCTCGAAGGCCCGGGCAATGCGCTCCATAATCCGCTTGCTATCCGCCAGATTGGCGCCGGGGAGCATGACCACGTATTGCGCCACACTATACCGGGACACCACATCCCCCCGCCGCAGGCTATGGCGCAAGGAATCCAGCAGCTGGGCCATGGCGTCGTTCAGCTGGGGCAGCTCCGGCTGGGTGCCGTCCCGCAGGGAAAGGGTCAGCAGGCCAATGTGGACGCACAGCCCCTCCCGCATGGACCGGCGGGCCTGCAGCCGGTACGCCTCCCGGAAAAAGCCGTACTCGCACACAAAGGGGCCCTGACGCATTTCGTCTTCCCGCAAATCCTTCTGGATGGTGCTCAGGTCCGCCTCCATTGCCCGCTGCTCTTGCAAAATCTCCCGATACAGCGCCCGCAGCTCCCGGCCCGGCTCCACCCCCAGGCTATTGTACAGCTGGCCGGCCGCCGTGCGGTATTGATCCAGCGCCGCCATGGTTTTCCCCTGCCGCAGCAGCGCCTTTACCAGCATACAGTGCAGGCGCTCGTCGTAGGGTTCCCGCCGGATGGCATCCCACAGCAGGGAGGTACACATCCCGTAATCGTCGTTGTCCAGCAGCTGCTGGCCCTGAGCCAGAACCACCGCCACATACCGGTCGTGATACCGGCTGGCCAGGGGCATAACCCACAGCTTCCCCGCAAGCTTCGACATAAACTCGCCCCGGTACAGCCCCGTGGCGTCCTTTCGCAGCGAAAGCCTGTCCGCCGCCGGAAGAGTTTCGTCCATAGCCCGGTCCGCCAGCGCCTCGAAGGCCTCGGCATCCACCCAGCAGGGCAGCTCCCGGTTCCAGGAACAGGCCCCCCGCTGGGAAAGCACAAAGGAAATATCCTTGCCAAACGCCCCAATCAGCACCGCCCGGGTACGGAACAGCAGGGTTTTGAGGGCACTGGCCGGGTCGGCAATACTCTCATCCGGCCACAGCAGGTCAATCAGCTCCTCCTGCGGCACAGGCCGGTGCCGGTTGATGATGAGATAGCTGAGCAAGCTCCAGATGTTCAGCGACCGGCTGGCGTCCTGCCGCAGCACAGCATCATCAATCTGGATGCGAAACTCCCCCAGCATATAAATCCGTACTTCGGTTACCCCTTCCGGACGTACCGCCCGATTTTTGTTATACTTTTTTGCCAAGCTTGCCGCCTCCCTTCTGCTGTCCGGGAGGCCTCCTCCCGTCCGCCGGTCAACATTATGTTCCCATAGTATTTTAATTATAGCGCCATCCGTTCCTTTTTTCAACGGAACATTCTTCTCTGCGTTCATGTTTGGCAGTTTTATCCAAATTTTCTGTATTCTGAAACACTTTCCATTCTTTTCGGAAAATATGTCTCCGTTTTATAACAATCCTTTTGTCGGGCCCGGCGGTAGGGTGGGTTATCCACCGTTTTCCCACCGATTTTCTTATTTATCCACCGAGTTATCCCCCGGCTGCTCTCCCCCGCCTTCAAACAGGCTAATCTGGCCTTCGTCCGGCTGGGGACTCCCCTCCGGCGGAAAATATGCACTGGCCCGGGCTTTATCCAACGCCGCCAGCTCCTCCTGGGAAAGGACATACAGGCTAACCCCCATTTGCACCGGCTTGGCATACACGTAGGTGCCGGTGCGGCTGTGAATGCCGTTCAGCACCACGCCGTCATCGTTGCCATCCAAAATCGCCACAGCAAAGCTCAGGTTGCCCCCGGCTTCTTCATAGGGGTTGTAGCGCACCACACCCACCTTCTGGGTGCAATAAATCATATTATCCTCCAGCTGGGACACCCGCCGGAGCAGCTGAGCCGTTTCCGCCGTAACCCCCTCCACGGATTTAGCGTATTGAGCCAGCGCCTCCCCCAGTGTTACATCGGGCCGGGGGCGGCCGCCGGTAAAGGAGTTCAGCCGGTGGCGCAGCGTGTAGCAGCGCTGGAACAGCGCCAGCACCAGCAGCCCCAAAACCACTACGGCAATGAGTA
>CAKTER010000181.1 GCA_934552695.1 uncultured Eubacteriales bacterium | reverse complement strand
GCGGTACAGGGCCAGCCGCTTCCATTTGGCCAGGGAATGCACCAACTGTGCGTCGGTGCCCGTGGCCTTAATGTCGAAAGAAACCGGCCGCTCCACGCCGTTCAGGTTATCGTTAATCCCGGTGCTTTCCTCCACAAACAAGGGGGCCGATACCCGGTAAATGTTCAGAGCGTCCGAAAGCCGGTCCTCGGTAAACCGTTTTAACAGGCCAATGGCCCGCTGGGTATCATAAGGGTCCAAAACACTTTTGTACCCTGCCGGTATCATCGTTTTCATCCTACCTCATCCTTTCCTCTGCTCCTGCGGCAAAGCGCCCGAATCCGCTTTCCCCGGTTTATCAAAAGAGGGGCGCAGCCTCTGCGCCCCGGTCTTTTTGCCGTCTTACAGCCGTTTCAGCATTTCTTCAATCAAAAGTCCCGCCCGCCGGGCTGCGTCCTTCATAAAGTCCTCGTACTGGACTTCGGCTCCGCCGTCGGCCATATCGGAAATGGCCCGCAAAATCACATAAGGGATGTGGTTTAGGTAGCAGGCATGGGCAATGGCCGCCCCCTCCATCTCCACACAGGTGGCTTGCACCAGCCGGCCAATGCGCTCCTTGTCCTTGGGGCTGGAAACAAACTGGTCGCCGCTGCCCACCCGGCCCAAAAAGTACCGCATCTCTAAAGCCTGCGCCGCCGCTTCCGCCGCCGCCACCAGCTCCGGGTCGGCCTTAAAATAGCTTTCGTCCATCCGGGGGATAATCCCCACCGGGTCGCCAAAAGCCGTGGTATCCATGTCGTGCTCCACGGCATCGCTGGAAATCACCAAATCCCCCAGGCTCAGCTCCGGCGAAACCGCCCCGGCCACTCCCATGGAAATCACTTCATCCACTGCAAAACTGTCAATCAAAATCTGGGTGCAAATGGCCGCATTCACCTTGCCAATGCCGCTTTGTACCAAAACAACGCCCTTGTCCCCGGCCTTGCCTACGGAAAACAGCATCCCGGCAATCTCTTTTTTCGCCACGATTTGGACAGCCTGGCTAATATACTCCAGTTCTTCCTCCATCGCACCGATAATTCCAACGGTCTTCATCATAAATCAGTTTCTCTCCTTACCGGAATACACCCTTGCCCCGGCCAAAAAATTCAAAACTTACCACAATAATTGTATTCTACCACAAGTTTATGATAAGATACAAGTATAGAATTTATGGGCCAACGGGTTTTGGCAATTTCTACGAAAATCCGGACGCCCCCACCCCACACCGCAAAGGAGGAACCCTATGGAAGCCATTCTCAGTGCAGCCGCCACAGCCACCAACCCGGCCGCATTCACCACCGCTTTGGCCTTTGGTACGGCTGCACTCAGCAAAATCATCTACATCATCCTCATTTTGGCGGCCTGCTCCGTTGCCACCAAAATCCTGCAAAACTTAGTAGCCCGGTACTTTTCCCTGCGGCTCAAAACCCCCGGGAACCTGCCCGGCAGCATGACCGAGAAAAAGACCCTGTTGCCCCTCATCCAAAACGTTATCAAGGGCCTGTTCCTGTTTATTGCGGCAGTCAGCGTCCTCAGCCAGCTGGGCATCGACGTCGCCTCCATTATCACCGTAGCCGGGATTGGCGCCGTAGCGGTAGCCTTGGGCGCACAAAGCCTTATGTCCGACTTCATCGGCGGCTTTTTCATCCTGTCCGAAAACCTCTACGAGGTGGGCGATTTGGTCACCATCCAGGGCAAAACCGGTACGGTTGAGGTCGTGTCCCTGCGTACCACCCGGCTTCGGGCTGCGGATGGCACCGTCTATATCGTCCCCAACGGCAAAGTGGACATTGTTACCAACATGAGCCGGGAATTTATCTGTGCCACGGTGGATGTAGGCGTAGACTACGGCGCCGATATCCCTCAGGTGTTGGAGGTGCTAAACGACGAAATGGCCGCCTTTGCCCAAACCGCCGAGGGCCTGCGGAAAACCCCTACCGTCCTGGGTGTCACCGAGCTGGCCGACTCCGCCGTTACCATCCGTATTCTTGCCGAATGCACCCCCGGCCAGCAATTTGCCATTGAGCGGGCCATTCGGCTGGCAGTTAAGCAGCGCTTGGACCGGGAAGGGATTTCCATCCCCTTCCCCCAGCGCACCGTGCATTTGGCAAAGGAGGATTAAAGCATGGATTTTCAGGTGG
This sequence comes from uncultured Eubacteriales bacterium, assembly GCA_934552695.1. Classification (GTDB taxonomy): domain Bacteria; phylum Bacillota; class Clostridia; order Lachnospirales; family Anaerotignaceae; genus CAKTER01. The sequence goes on along the minus strand of CAKTER010000181.1, from coordinate 1,166 downwards.
GCGATGTTGTCCGCACCAAAAAGCCCCATCCCTGCGGCTGCGATACCTGGGAGGTGCTGCGGGTGGGAGCCGATTTCCGCATCCGCTGTACGGGGTGTAGCCACATGGTCATGTTGCCTCGTTCCCGCTTCGAAAAAAGCGTGAAACAAAACCTAACGGCCCGGGAACGGGAAAATTCCGGCCAAAATTCCGAAAAATAAACAAATCGGACTTGCCATCCCCCCGTTTTTGTGCTAAACTATGTTAGTCGTGCTATGGGCACGCCAAATCCTTGCTCTTCCCGGTGGGAAGGGCCAAAGACCAAAAGGAGGTGTATCGACATGAACAAATACGAATTGGCACTGGTACTCAGCCCCTCTATGGAGGAGGAAGCCCGCAATGCGGAAATGACCCGCATTCAGGAGATGATCGCTCGCTTCGAGGGTACTGTGGAGAAGGTCGATGATTGGGGCAAGCGTATGCTGGCCTACCCCATCAAAAAGGTCAACGAAGGCTACTTTAGCTTCACCACCTTTGCCGCCCCTGCCACCACCCCCGCAGAGCTGGAAAGCCGCCTGCGGATCATGGAAAACGTATTGCGTTACCTGATCGTCCGCGTTGACGGCTAAGGAAACGGAGGTTTTCCTATGAACAAGGTCATTTTAATGGGTCGTCTTACCCGGGATCCCGAGGTTCGGTATTCTTCCAGCGGTGATAACCTGGCCATCGCCCGCTACTCTCTGGCGGTCAACCGCCGGTTTAAGCGGCAGGGCGAAGCCGAGGCCGATTTTATCGACTGCGTTGCCTTTGGCAAAGCCGCCGAGTTCGCCGAAAAGTATTTTCGGAAAGGCCAACTGGTAGCCGTGGTAGGCCGCTTGCAAATTCGGGACTGGCAGGATAAGGACGGCAATCGCCGCCGTTCTGCCGAGGTTGTGATTGAGGAACAGAATTTTGCCGAAAGCCGGGCCTCGTTCGAGGGCCGCACCGGCAACGCCCCTGCCCCCCGTCCGGCCGCTTCCGCCCCGGCTCCCGCTGCTTCCAATCAAGGGTTCTATCCCATTGATTCCAGCATCGAAGATGACGACCTTCCCTTCTAAGGAGCTGCGCTCCCCATTTTGTTGAAAGGAGATAGTGCCATGATTAACAAACGCCGTGGCCGCCGTAAAAAACGGGTCTGCCAGTGCTGT
>CAKTER010000180.1 GCA_934552695.1 uncultured Eubacteriales bacterium | reverse complement strand
TCCCAGGGGAGAGATGCTCTTGGCGGCGGAGGAGGAAGGGCTGACGGGGGTATGGTTTGTAGGCCAAAAATACTTTGCCCGTACCCTAAGCCCGGAGGCCAAGCAGGGAGAAAACCCGGTGTTGGCAATGACCCGGGATTGGTTGGATGTGTATTTTTCTGGTCAGGAGCCGGATTTTTTCCCGCCGCTTCGCCCGGCGGGTACAGCCTTTCAGCAGGCGGTGTGGCGGCTTTTGTTGCAAGTGCCCTATGGAACCACCACAACCTATGGGGAGCTGGCGCAGCGGCTGGCCGGGCACAGCGGGCGTTCGGTGTCGGCGCAGGCTGTAGGCGGCGCCGTGGGGCATAACCCCATTTTAATTCTTATTCCCTGTCACCGTATTGTGGGGGCCCGGGGAAACCTGACAGGCTATGCCGCCGGCTGGGAGCGGAAGAAATGGCTGTTGGAGGGGGAAGGCGTTGAGGCAGGACACGGGGGGATTTGGTGATGCCCGAACGGACAAAAGCCTTGCTAGCCGGAGGGGCGTGAAGGGCGAGCGCATGGCCGGTATCGGGAAAGACAGCGAAAACACCAAAAGAAGAAAACGCAAAAAAGCCGTCTGTTTGGCACAGACGGCTTTTTGCATGCTTTTTTTAGGAGAAGTTTTTGGAGAGAATGGAGTAAAAATGGGTCACAAAATGGTTGGGAAACCGGCTTACAGAGCGGCAAAGCCCTTGTCCAAATCGGCCAGAATATCGTCGATGTGCTCGGTGCCGATGGACAGCCGGATGGTGTTTTGCTGAATCCCCTGATCGGCTAGCTCTGCTTCGGAAAGCTGGGAGTGGGTGGTGGTGGCGGGGTGGATGACCAGCGATTTCACGTCGGCAACGTTGGCCAGCAGGGAGAAAATCTCCAAATGGTCGATGAACCGATGGGCCTCGGCCTGCCCGCCCTGAATGTTAAAGGTGAAAATCGAGGCCCCGCCGTGAGGGAAATACTTTTCGTACAGGGCGTGGTCGGGATGGTCGGGCAAAGAGGGATGGTTGACCTTTTCCACCAGCGGGTGCTTGGCCAGGTATTCCACCACCTTTTTGGTGTTCTCCGCATGGCGCTCCAGCCGCAACGACAGGGTTTCGACCCCCTGCAACAGCAGGAAAGCGTTAAAGGGCGAAATGGCGGCCCCGGTGTCCCGCAGCAAAATGGCCCGGATGTAGGTTACAAAGGCTGCCGGCCCGGCGGCGTCTACAAAGGAAACGCCGTGGTAGCTGGGGTTGGGCTCGGCAATGGGGGCGTACTTGCCGCTGGCCTTCCAGTCGAACTTGCCGGAATCCACGATGATGCCGCCCAGGGTAGTGCCGTGGCCGCCGATGAACTTGGTGGCGGAGTGGACGACGATATCGGCGCCGTGCTCGATGGGCCGGATGAGGTAGGGGGTGCCAAAGGTGTTGTCGATGACCAGCGGCAGGCCGTGCTCGTGGGCAATGGCGGCAATGGCGTCAATATCGGGGATATCGGAGTTGGGGTTGCCCAAGGTCTCCAGATAAACGGCTTTGGTGTTGGGCCGGATGGCGTTGCGGACGGCGTTCAGGTCGTGGGCATCCACAAAGGTAGTGGTGACGCCAAACTGGGGCAGGGTGTGGGCCAGCAGGTTGTAGCTGCCGCCGTAAATGGTTTTTTGGGCTACAATATGATCCCCGGCCTGAGCCAGTGCCTGAATGGTGTAGGTGATGGCGGCGGCGCCGGAAGCGGTGGCCAAAGCGGCGACCCCGCCCTCCAAAGCGGCAATGCGCTTTTCCAACACGTCCTGGGTGGAGTTGGTCAGCCGGCCGTAAATGTTCCCGGCGTCGGTCAGATTGAACCGGGCGGCGGCGTGGGCCGAGTTTTTAAATACATAGGAAGTGGTTTGGTAAATGGGGACGGCCCGGGCATCGGTAGCGGGGTCGGCCTGCTCCTGGCCAACGTGCAGCTGAAGGGTCTCAAATTTATATTCGCTCATGGGATTTACCTCTTTCTTTTTTGGAATGATATGGAATGCCGGGTTAATTGGAAAGCTCCCTACCGCAAGGCTCTTAGGCCGCTTGTGCAGTCAGGGAGTGCGGCATTCGGCCACAGCGAAAATTGCGACGAATCATTTTTTGTAACCAGGTCAAGGATGCTCTCCCCTTTCTGCTCGAATTAACCTACTTCGTTTGTTGGTTTATAGGGATTATACAGCGCTAAAATCCGTTTGTCAAGAAAAATATAAAGAAAAATTTGCAGTGCTTTTGGGGGCCAAGAGGCGGGAAAACCTTGGAATGTCGGACCTTTAAAGCTCGGAGAAAACACGATTTGTTACATGTTGTTAGAAAATTCTGTAAGTAGAGATAAATATGTAATCAAAATAACATTTTTTAATGCAATTTGTTATTATCCTCTTGCCATACGTTAGTATTGACAATATAATGGAAAAAAGAGCTATTTATGGGAAAATACGGTGTCGGACAGTATGCTCATGCAACAAGAACCCTTGGCATCGGGAAGGTCGGTTTTCCAGCTTGCCATAACAGCAGATGACGGCGCAGAAAGCCGTTGCCGGAAAGGGAGGGGCGGCCATGCATATCGAGTTTACGACTCAGCTGGGGTTTTTGATGATGGTGATGGGGCTTATGTGTGCCATAAAACCCTATCAGACGGCAAAGTGGCACAAAAATGACCCCAAAATGCAGGAACGGGAGCATAAGCGGGCGCAATCCCGCCGCCGCAAGAAAAACCGCATCGAATTTGACGCCGGTATGCTGGGGCTGGAACAGGAGCCCTCCGGCATGGCGGTCCGTGCCGTGCGGGTTTTGGGGTGGGTTATTCTTTTTGGCGGGGCGGCGCTAACGGTTTGGTCTCTTTTGTAAGGAATATCATTTGCGGGCCGGAGAAAGGGGGCTTTTTTGGCTGGCAGTTGATATAGAGGAGGATAAGAAATCATGTTAAAAGAGGTGAATGAAAAGGGATTTTAGAGAGGAGTGGTTGTTGTGAGTAGTAAGCAAAACAGTACGAAAACGACGTTTAGCGATCGATTTACGATGTTTTTTGACCGCTGGACGCCGAACGCCATGGTTTTTGCCATTGGCCTGACGATTATTGTAGCAGTTTTGGCCCTCATTTTTACCGAAACTCCCGTCCTGTTTGATTCCGCAGCGGGGAATATGAGCCTGGTCAACAGCTGGGTCGCCGGCTTCTGGAACCTGCTGACGTTCTCCATGCAGATGAGCTTAATCATGATTACCGGTAACGTTATCGCCATTTCGCCTCCGGTGCAGAAGCTGATTCGCAAGCTGGCGATGCTGCCGAACAACTGGTTCCAGGCGTATGCCATGATTGTGTT
>CAKTER010000179.1 GCA_934552695.1 uncultured Eubacteriales bacterium | reverse complement strand
CTTTACGGGTATTGCCGCTACCGACGACCAGCTGGGGCAGCTGGTAGATTACTTTGACAGCCTAAACGAACCGGTGGTCCTGGTGTTTTTTGGCGACCACCTGCCCGGGTTTACCGGGTCTATGGAGCTGTTTGCCAAGCTGGGGCTGCCCATCCGCTGGGACGGCGCCATCGAGGAGCGGCTGAACATTTACAAAACGCCTTTCTTTATCTGGAAGAATGACGCCGCCTGCGCCCTCACCGGGGACACCGCCCCGGCCCTGCCCGAAAACGGGCTGATTTCCTCCTTCTATCTGGGCTCCCTGTCTATGGAATTGTGCGGGCTGCCCCAGCTTTCGCCCCTGTTTGCCCTGGAGGAAACCCTGCGGCAAACGTTGCCGGTAGCCGCTTCCCAGTCCTATATGCTGTCCGACGGAAGCTTTACCGAGGAGCTGCCGGAGGACGCCGCCGCCGGGCTGGTGCTGCTGAAGGGCTGGTCGTATTACCAACTATTCCAGAACTGAAAACCGGGGGTTTTCCCATCCCCCTCTCGATTTCCTGCAACGAAAAAGCAAGGGCAGGCTTCCAACACCCGTCCCTTGCCAACCATTCCACCGGAAAAGGCCAGCCCTTTTCCGGTTTTTTATTTGCTTTTTTCCTTTTCCTGCCCGGCAGCCCTCCGCCGCAAATAAAACGCCAAGCCCCCGGTAAAGGCCTGGGCGCCTACCATGCTCCACCACACCCCGGCCTGGCCGGAAAAGCGGGGCACAATCAGCAGCAGCACCAGCAGCGACACCGGCTCGGCATACACGCACAAATACGAATCGGTGCTGCGCTCGGTAGCGTAAAACCCGGCGGTCGCTACCCGGGAATACGCATAAAAGAACAAGCCCAGTAAAAAGATGGGCAGCGCCCCGGCCACATCCGCCGTCACCCCGGCCGAGGCCCCCAGCAGCCGTCCCACGCCAAAGCGGCCGAAAAACAGCAGGGCAATGCCAAACACCGCCAGGCCCTCCCCCAGCGCCACGGCCCACCGCTGTACCTGCGCCAGCTCCTTGTACTTCCCTTCGGCATAGCAGCGGCTAAACAGGGGCTGGCTCCCATCGCCCACTCCCTGAAGCAGACAGTACACAATGGTGAGGGCATAGGCAATGCAGGCGTAGCAGGCCACGGCAGCGTTGCCCCCATAGGCCAGCGAGAACCGGTTCATCAGCATCAGGGAAATCATGGGCGAAAGAGACAGCCCAAAGGGCGCAATGCCAATCCGGACAAGGGCCCCCCACAGCCGGGCCACCCCCACCGGCCTTTGCCACCGGGGCAGCCGGTGACGCACCAGATACCCCACACAGCACAGCACCGTTACCAGCTGTCCGGCCACGGTCGCTGCCGCCGCTCCGGTCATGCCGCCGTTTAATACCCACACAAAGGCATAGTCCAGCCCGATATTCGTCACAAACCCGGCCATCATGGTCATCATGGCAAACCGGGCCCCGCCGTTGTTCCGTAACAGGGGCACCAGCCCCACGGCAAAAATCTGGAACCCGGCGCCGCCGATAACCACCTGCAAATAGTCCCGGCCAAAGGCTACCACGTCCCCCCGGGCCCCCAAAAACCACAGGGCCGGTTCCAGCAGGGCCCACAGCCCGGCCATGCAAAGGGCCGAAAGCAGGGCCAAAAGCAGCAGGGTACTCAGCACCACCTGATTGGCTTCCTCTTTCGAGGCCGTCACCTTTTTAATGGACCAGACTACGGCCCCGCCCATGCCCACACCGGTACCCAGGGCCTGGATGAGGGCCACCAGCGGGTAGACTACGTTAATGGCCGAAATGCCCACGTCCCCCACGGTATTCCCCACAAAAAAGCCATCCACAATGGCATAGACCGCCGAAAGGGCAAACGCCAGCACCGCCGGGACGACCGCAGCAAAATATTCCTTACGCAAGCTCACGGTGCAGCTTCATCCTTTCTTCCATCAACAGCTTCATACACGCCATGGTGGCCATCATCTGCTCCACCCGTTCCACTCCAAGGGCCGAGACCGCATAATCCTCGGCGGCGTGTAGGGGCCCCAGCACCCGGGCCGCCTTTTGCTTTCCCGCTTCCGACAACGAGAGCAGCCGTTCCCGGCGGTCCTTTTCCCCGGGGCGCACCAAAATGTCCCCGCTTTGCTTCCAGGCCCGAATCACGGCGTTGACCGTTTGCTTCGAAAGCCCAAACTGCTCATACATCTGGGTCTGGGTGGCTTCCCCCACGGCGTCCAGCCCATACAAAACCAACAGCTCCGCATAGCGGATGCCGCATTGCTCCGCCCATTGGACATACAAAGCGTCGGCCTGATTCCACAAAACCGTCAGCCGTTCGTTGCATTCCCGCAGCTCGTTCTTCATGGCCGCCTCCTTTTAGTATATTTCTGTACTAATTTAGTCTTAATATATACTTTTGTCAAGGGTTTTCGTCCAAAATTTCCCCTGTCTTTGCCCAAAAACTTCCGCTTATAATCCCCACACAGCGAAACATACTATTCCTGCAACACCAATCCATCACATTTTTGTTAGGAGGAAACACAATGGCGAACAACAATACCAACAGCAATAAAACCAACGTCCCCGAGGCCCGTGCCGCTATGGACGAACTGAAGTACGAAGTGGCCAACGAGATTGGCGTACCCCTGAAAAAGGGCTACAACGGCGACCTGACCTCGGCCCAGACCGGTTATGTGGGCGGCTATATGGTCAAAAAGATGATTGAAGCCCAGGAAAAGGAAATGGCCAACAAGTCCCGCTAAGCCGGGCCTTCGCTGCATAAGCAGTAAGACCATTCCCGTTTTCCCACTTTTCGTAAAAAGCGGAACGGACTGCAAAAAAGGGGAGGCCCCAAGGCTTCCCCTTTCGTTTGTATTTCTTTGTTTACTTCCGATATTGGCCGTTGCCGTAAATCACATACTTCGTAGTGGTCAGCTCCGGCAGGGCCATGGGCCCCCGGGCGTGGAGCTTTTGGGTGCTAATGCCAATTTCGGCCCCAAACCCAAACTGCTCCCCATCGGTAAACCGGGTGGAGGCATTCACATACACTGCGGCGGCGTCGATCCGGTTTAAAAACTCCTGGGCATGGGAATAGTCCTCGGTCAAAATGGCCTCGGAATGCCCGGTGCTGTACTTCCGGATGTGGGCCATGGCCTCGTCCAGGTCCTTTACCACCCGGATGGCCAGGATTAAATCCAAAAACTCGGTGGCATAGTCCTCTTCCGTTACCGGAACAATATTTTTCCCGGCGGCCTGTACCCGTTCGTCCCCCCGGCACTCCACCCCGGCCTCCTGCAGGGCAGCAATGACCCGGGGCAGGAAGCTATCGGCCAGCTTTTCGTGAACCAATAGGGTCTCCATGGCGTTGCACACCCCGGGCC
>CAKTER010000178.1 GCA_934552695.1 uncultured Eubacteriales bacterium | reverse complement strand
AATCTCGCCCAGCAGGATGTTGGTGCCAAAGTTGTAAAACACCGCCAGCCCGATGTTGACGATTAAAATAAAGGGCAGCAGGGTAGATTCCAGCGTGACCAGCATAGCCGCCAGCGCCAGCACCACGGCCAACCCCACAAACACCGGCAGCTCCTTGTCCACCAGCTCCCGGGTGTCCTGAATGACCACCGAGAACCCAGCCAAAAAGCACTTTTCGTTGCACAGCTTTTTCACCTGTTGAATGGCCTGCATGGTCTCCTCCGAGGCCCCGGCGTGGTCATATTGAATGAGCATCATGGTGCTGCCGCCGGAAAAGAAAATATCCCGGAAGTTGGCGGGGATCATATCCACCGGCACCTGCACCCCCACCAAATTGCTAATCCACACGGCATTGGATACCCCGGGGACATCCTGAATCTCGTTGATGAGGTCGTTGCTGTACCCGGCGGGCATATCCTCCACAACCAGCATACTGGTGGCCGCCATGTGAAAGGGCTCCTCCAGCAGCTGCTCCCCCTGAGAGGATTCCAGATCCTGAGGCAGGTAGGTCAAAATATCATAGTTCACCCGGGTGGCCGCAAAGCCAATGCCCGAGGGAATCAACAGCAGCAGGGCAATAAGCACCACCAGCTTGGGCTTTTTCGTCAAGCTCTTGGCGATTCGTTCCAACACAGCCTTTCACCGTCCTTTCTTAGTGAAACAGCCCGGTAATGGCCGCCCAAAAGTCCCGAAACATTTGGGCCACCCGTCCCCAAAACGTGGTTTTTGCCGCCGTTTGGGTCTCCGTTTCGCTCTCAGTGCTGTCCTCCACCTGAATTTCCTGGGTACGGATAAGCACCTGTACGCTTTCGGGGGCCGGGTTCCGGCTGTCGGTCAGGGATTGGGCTTCGGCATTGGCGTCCATCAACAACAGGTTATTGGTTTCGCCCGTCAATTCTTCCCAAGTGTCCTCTATCACATCGCCAATGGCATTTTTGGCAGTACGCACCCCGCCGGTCTGCCCCAGGGAGTCTGCCCCGGCCCGCAGGCTTTGAGCCAGCCCCTCCAGCGTTTTTTTCGTGCCCTCGTCCAGGTCGCCCCCGGCGGAGCGCAGCAGGGTTTCGGTATCCCCGGCGCTTTTTTCCCCATCCCGCAGGGTTTGGGCCAACCGGTCGGTCAGCTCCGTCAGGCTGCTCAGGGTCTCCTGCAAGGTGGGCTCATAGTCATTCAAAATCCCCTGCAAGGCGGACACATCGTCCAAAATAGCCCGCACCTTGGCCGAAGCCTTCCGCAGGGCCCCCGCCGGGTCTTTGGAATCCTTCACCAGATTATTCAGCTCGTCAATCTCGTCGCACAGGTCGGACAAATTCCCCACCACCTGCGCCGTGGGGCCGGTCACCGACTGGATGGTACCGTTGACGCTGCCGGTAGTGGCGTTAATCTTGCTCAGCAGGTCGTCCAGAGTGTCGGAGTGCTCCAGCAAAAACTCAAAGCCCTCCGGGTCGGGCGCCCAGGCGCTGTGAACGGCATCCAGCTTTTTGGCCGATTCCGCCCCGCCCTGCTCCAAAAAGGCCTGCCGGTACTGGGCATACCCCGGGGTCTCCGTGGTAATCCCGTGCTCCGCCGCATAATTCTGCCACAGGGCCTCGCAGGTAAAGGTGTAAAAATCCACGCCGCCGCCGCTTTGCTGCCAGGAAGCGTCCAGCTGCTTCACCAGCGGCAGGTTGGCCTGAATTTGCGCCACATCCTGCCCGGCCAGCGGAGATTCGATGGTAGGAATCCGCTCCATATCGTTCAGGGAATCCTGCATTTGGCTCAGGCTCCCCTGCATATTGCTCATTTGGATCAGGAGCCGGGAAACGTCCCCGGTGCCGTTCTTTTCCCAGTCGGACAGGGTGCTTTCCAGCTCGGCCAGCTCCGTTTGCAGCGAAACTGCGGTGTCCAGTAGGGAATTCACCACCGGTTTGCTGTTGGCCACCACCTCGCTGGCGGCGGTAATCTGCTGGCTCAACGGATCCAGCAACGCCGCTAGTCCCGTCATATCTGCCCGCAGGGTGTCGGCGCCGTCGTACAGAGTGCCCTTCCCCTCGGAGACCGTCTCCCGGGCGGCATTCAGCTGCTCCAGCCCGGCGGCAGTATCGTACAGGCTACCGCTCATGGTATTCAGCGAATCCAGCAGACTATCCAGGCTCCCGGAAAGCTTGTGATAGTTTTCCTCCAAATCGTCCTTCCGCTGGCTCAACTTGGAAATTTCCTCCAACTGAGATAACGTGGCCGGTACCATTAAAAAGGTCATGCCGCCAAAGGAGAAATCCTCGGCCCCCACCCGGATGGTCATGTGCTGTTCTTCGCCGGGCAAGGCCACAAACAGCACCGCCCGCAGGTTGCCTACCAGCTGCACCTGGGCCCCGGGAGCCTCCAGCGACAAAATGTCATCCTGGTTAAACACCGCCATGGCTTCCAGCGTGTAGTTGTTTTGTGCATATTCGCTGGCGGCCTTGTTGGGGATGGCGTCTACCAAAATCTCCACCACCCCGGTTTGCCCCGCCAAATCTTCGGCCTTGGTGGGCACCCCGTTCAGGGTGTAGTGGATGCTTAGGGTCCAAGGCAGGTTTTCAAAGGGCTTTGTGGTTTTCCCCTCAAAATAAAAGCGGCTGGGGACGTTGTCGCCGGAAAAGCTAAACTCGGTTTTGTCCCCGGTCTGCACCGGCGCCGTCCCGTCCGTCAGGTTCACCACCTGCTCGTACACCCCGTAGTCCGTCAGGCTTTGGGCCCCATTCAGGCGGTAGCTTTTTACCACGCTGCCCTCCGTCAAGTTCCCATAATAATCCAGCATGGCATAATAGGCTTCGTCAAAGGTCGGCCGTACCCCGTCGCCGATGGTCTCGGCCCCGGCCGGGACAACTGCCGCCGCACTCAGCGCCGCCGTCAATACCCAGGCCGCCGCCTGCTTTGGGATGTGCTTTCCCGTTTTGCTCATACAAACGCCCCCTATAAATTAACATTTGTCTATTAAAATAAAACTGTTGACTTATGAAACGTAGTCGATTATAATGATTGTGTTAAAAAAAATCAATAGACAATTTTCCACTTTTGCTAAGAAACCGAGGAAGCCTATGACCAACCAATCCGATGACCGGCGTTCCCGCCGTTCCCGGCGGATGCTAAAACAGGGGTTGCTAAACCTCATGCAGCGCAAGCGCTTTACCGACATTTCCGTTCGGGACATTACCGACCTCATGGACATGAACCGGGGGACGTTCTACCTTCACTATTCCGACACCGCCGAGCTTCTCCAAAGCCTGGAGGAGGATTTGTTGGGGGAAGCCCAAGCCCTTATCGACGCCCATTTGCCCGAAACCCTAAACGACCGGAGCCTGCGGCCCCTGCTGGAGCCCATTTTGGACT
>CAKTER010000177.1 GCA_934552695.1 uncultured Eubacteriales bacterium | reverse complement strand
CTGGACGAGCTGTTTGGGTTTTACCGGCAGGCGGCGGAGGGGCTGGCCCAGGAAAAGGAGCTGGCTCTGGAAGGGGGGCTGTGCCGCATTTCTCACAATACGGTGATGGCCGACCCCATCCGGTTGGGACAGGTGTACATGAACCTGCTTTCCAATGCGGTAAAATACACCCCGGCCGGAGGCACAATCCGGTTTCAGGTTTCCCAGGAGCCGTCGCAGGCGCCGGGCCGGGTGCGGCTGGTGACGGTGGTCGGCGATACCGGTATCGGCATCGACCCGGCCTACCAGTCGGAGATGTATGCGGCTTTTTCCCGGGCGGTAGATACCCGGGTGAACAAGGTGCGGGGCAGCGGGCTGGGCCTGACTCTTGTAAAAAAGATTGTGGATTTGATGGAGGGCGATATCCGGGTGAAAAGCCGCCCGGGACAGGGCACAACGTTTACGGTGGCCTTTGACCTGCCGGTGGCCGATGCCCCGGCGGCCCCGGATTCCGCTGCCCGGTTGCCGGAGCAAGGCCCCGCCCTCCGGGAGCTGACCCTGCTGGTGGCGGAGGATAACGACCTGAACTATGAGATTGTTGCGGAGCAGCTGGCGGATTACGGAATCCGCTGCGTCCGGGCCAAAAACGGCCGGGATTGCGTGCGGCTGTTCCGGTCCGGGCCCCCGGAGCGGTGGGACGCCATTTTGATGGATATGCAAATGCCGGTCATGGACGGGCCGGAGGCCGCTGCGGCCATCCGGGCGCTGCAAGCCCCCCGGGCCCAAAGCATCCCCATTTTGGCGCTCACGGCCAATGTGTATCCGGAGGATATCGACCGGTGCCTGGCCGCCGGAATGAATGCCCATTTGCCCAAGCCCTTGCAGGTGGAGCAGGCAATCCGTGCGGTGCTGGCCTGCGTGGAACAGGAGCGGGCCGGCCAGACGGGAAAAACCGAGCCATAAAAAAAGAACCAGGAGAGGTACGCAACGGTACTTCTTCTGGTTTTTTCTTTTTTGATTGCGAAGCCGGAGGGGAATTAAAAAGGAAGGATTCCGTTTTTTCCGGTGGACGCATGGCCCATGCTTTAGGCCTTGGGCAAAGGCTTCAGTTGCCCCACAATCCCGGCATACAGGTCGTCCCCGGGGAAATAAATGGCCCGGGCGTCCAGCTGGTAGGGGCGCTCCTGATTTTCGAACCGCAGGGTAACGGCAGCGCTGAAGTCCGGGTGCTCCGGCGGGGCGGCCTGCGCCCGGCAATGGATGTTTTGCCGGTCCCTTTGGCACAGCAGCCCCTGGCTCTGCGCCTCGTTTAGCCGGATGGTCCTGTGCCGGTGGGCGGCGTCGGCGTCCCAGTTGGTGTAGGTGGCCGTGTTCATCCGCCGGTCGTATAGAAATTGCAGCCCACCCCGTTCCCGGGCAAAAAAGGCGGCTTTTTCCCGCTCCAAAGTCAGCAGCCGGGGGATACGGTCGTCGGAGGGCAGGTCGTTTTGTTGCAGAATCTCCTGCGTTACCAGCTGGGACTCCTCCCAGTCGTGGTAGGGGTCCTCCTCTTCCTGGATTCGCTCCGCCAGCTGGTCGGCGGCTCGGCTCAGGCATTGGTACAGCAGGGGGTTAAAGGCCCCGCATTTCCCGGCCAAAATCATCCGGATGGCATCGGCGTGGGGCAGGGCTTTTTTGTAGCAGCGCTCGCTGGTCAGGGCGTCATACACATCGGCCAAGGCCACCACCTGGGCGGAAATGGGGATTTCATCTCCTCGGAGCCCGTCGGGATAGCCCGTGCCGTCCCAGCGCTCATGGTGCCAGCGGCAAATTTCCCGGGCCGTGCGGATAAACGGGTTGGTTTGGGACAGGGGCATATCCTGTAGCATGGCATCCCCGGCCGCAGCATGGCTTTTCATAATCTCCCATTCCTCGGGGGTTAGCTTGCCGGACTTGTTTAAAATGGCCGAAGGCACATGGATTTTTCCAATATCGTGGAGGGCCGATAGGGTGCTGATGCGGGAAATATCCTCTTGGGATAGGGGATAGCGGCCCGTAATCTGGTTTAGCTGGTGCAGCAGCAGGTCGGTAATCTGCCGTACATGGAGGATGTGCGCCCCCGACTCCTGGTTTTGGGTTTCCACCACATGGCTCAAAATGCGGATGAGGGCGTTGTTTACCCTTTCCCGCTGGTAGACCTGCTCGGCAGTCAGGCGCAGCAGCCGCTTTTGGCGGGCATACAGCAGGAGGGTGTTGCTTACCCGGCGCTGGACAACAATCCGATTTAAGGGGCGGGGGATGTAGTCGGTAGCCCCCAGGTCGTAGGCCCGGCGGATAAACCGGGCGTCGTCCTCGGAGGAGATGATGATAACCGGCAGGGTGGGAATCCAGCCCCGGCGCTGCATGGCCTCCAGCACGCCAAGCCCGTCCAGGTTGGGCATATGGATGTCCAACAGCAGCAGGTGGATGTCGGCGTTGCTTTGGAGGAGGCGGAGGGCCTGCTCGCCATCGGCGGCAAACAGATAGTCGTAATCCTCCCCCAGCAAATCGGATAACAGCATGCGGTTGGTTTGCGAATCGTCGGCAATTAAAATCTTCTCTTTCATGGGTGTCCTTTCTGGGGCGGCCTGGGGGGCTACCGGCAGGAAAAGCCTGCGCTGGGGCCCTGCTGGTGTTAGGGTAGCATACAAATAAGGAAGATTCAAGGAGATTCCGAGAAAAGTTTCGGATTTCTGTGAGACGGGGGAGAAAGAAGAATTGTTCTTGACTTTGGTGAAACAACAAGCTATAGTAAAGACAGGGTCGATTTGGGGTGAAAACCGCAGAAATACGCCGTTTGTAGGCCCTTAAAAGTTACAAAAAAAGAGAAAAGCAACGAAGTTTAGCCTGAGGTGAAACATATGGCATATATGCGGCTGGGCGATCTTCTGGTGGCCTCCGGCGTCATTACCGAAGAGCAGCTGGAACAGGCGCTGGACATCCAGAAAAAAACCAAACAGCGGCTGGGGGATGTGCTCATCCAAAGCGGGATTATTACCGAGCAGCACCTGATTGAAGCCCTGCAAATTCAGCTGGGTGTGGATTTTGTGGACTTAACAGCGGTCTCCATTCCGGTGGAGCTGGCCAAATATGTGCCCCGGAATATGGCCCGGAGGTTTTGCGTAATCCCCGTTAAGCTGGTAAAGGATACCCTGTATTTGGCCATGAGCGACCCCCTGGACTATGTGGCCCAGGAGGAAGTCAAGGCGGCCTCCCGCAAAAAGGTGGTCCCCCTGATTGCCACCCGGCGGGCCACCGAGCAGGCCATTCACCGGCTGTACGGCAACGAAGGCGCCGCCCGGATGATTGAGGAAATGCGGCGGGAAGCCGGGGCCGTTACCCCCGACATTGTCCCGGCCCAAATGGCCCCTGCCACCACCGGCGGCGGAGA
>CAKTER010000176.1 GCA_934552695.1 uncultured Eubacteriales bacterium | reverse complement strand
AGGCATCGCCCGGCTTTCGTCCAAAATCTTTTCCAGCTCGTCCAATAATTTTAATACATCGTCCATTCCGGTTCTCCCTTCCCTTCCGTTATGCTCTGCACCGCCGCTGCCGGTAGGCGGCAACGACCTCATCCTTCACCTGCTCCGGTACCATAAAGCCAATGTTATCGCTAAAGGCCAGCACTTCTTTTACACCGGTGGAGCTTAAGGATTCGTGGGCCGGGCTGGCGGGGATAAAAATGGTTTCGACCCCGTCATCCAGGCTCCGGTTGATGTTGGCCATTTGGAATTCCAGTTGAAAATCGCTGACCGTCCGCAGACCCCGAATGGTCATGTTGGCACCAATCTTGTTGGCATAATCTACCGTTAACCCATAAAACGAGCCCACCGTCACGTTGGGTAAATGGGCCGTAACCCGGCGCAAATGCTCCTGCCGCTCCTCTACCGTAAGCAGGCACTTTTTGTTGGGGTTTTCTATCACCGCCACCACCAGCTCATCCACCAGCTTGGCTGCGCGCTCAATAATATCCAAATGTCCCAAAGTCACCGGGTCAAAACTGCCGGGATACACGCCCTTGCTCATGGTAAATTGTCCTCCCACATCATAAATGTCATGGTCGTAATCCGGGTGCTTTTTTCCCGGAACACGGTAAGCCCTGCCACCGGCACAAACGGCATTTTGGCCGAACGCTCCCAAATGACCCAGCCCTCGGGGGCCAGTAGCCGGTATTCCACAATGGCCTTCAGCGCCGCTTCCGCCAGCCCCGCCTGATAAGGGGGGTCGAGGAAAATCAAATCGAACGGTTCCTGCCGCCCCAACGCTTGCAACGCCGGCAAAAAATCACCGGGCAACACCTGGGCTCGATCCGTCAGCCGGGTATGGTTCAGGTTTTCGGTAATCGCCCGGATACTTTCCGGAGACTTGTCCACAAAAGCGGCAAAGCGGGCTCCCCGGCTCAGCGCCTCGATGCCGTTGGCGCCCGAACCGGCGAACAAATCCAAAAACCGGGCGTCCTCCAGCCGGGGCATTAAAATATTAAACAGCGTTTCCCGCACCCGATCCAGCGTTGGCCTTGTGGCGTCCCCCGGCGGTGCGACCAGACGGAACCCCCTGACCGTTCCGGCAATGACCCGCATACACACAGTCCTTTCCAAGGATTACCCAACCAGTATAGCAAAACTTTGCTAAAAATACAACGAATTTTTCACGTAGATTTTTCATTTTTGCCAAAGCTCTCCCCCAAGGGCAGGCCGTCTCCCGCTCCGGGTACCCGTTCCCGTCCGGCAAACCGCTTTCTTCTTTATAAAGGTACGTTCCCGCCAAAAAAGCCCTGCTCCATTTTTTCCCGCAGGCCCCGATGCTTTGGCTGGGTCAGCCGGGCATCCTCGGCCAAAATGTGCCGGGCGGCCTGCTGGGCTTCTTTTAGCAACGGCATATCCCGGTATAAATTGGCCACCTTCAGCTCCGGCAGGCCGTGCTGCCGGGTACCGAAAAACTCCCCGGGGCCCCGCAACGATAAATCCAGCTCCGAAAGGGCAAACCCGTCCCGGGTCTTTTTCATAGCCTCCATCCGCTTTTTGGCCACCGGGGCGTCGCTGTCGCACACCAGAATACAGGTGGACTTTTCGGTACCCCGGCCTACCCGGCCCCGCAGCTGATGCAGCTGGGCCAGTCCAAACCGTTCGGCGTTTTCAATCAGCATGAGGGTGGCATTGGGCACGTTGACCCCTACCTCCACCACCGTAGTCGTAACCAGCACATCCAGCTTCCCGGCGGCAAAGCCCTCCATCAGCTGCTGCTTTTCCGCCGCCGGCAGCTTCCCGTGGAGACAGCCAATCCGGACGTCTCTCAGCGCCGTATCCCGCAGGCTTTCGGCATACTCCACCACCGAGCGCACGTCCAGCTTTTCGCTCTCCTCAATCATGGGGCAAATAATATACCCCTGCCGCCCGGCGGCAATCTCTTTGCGGAAAAACTCGTAAATCCGGGGATGGTAAGAGGCGTCTACCGCTACCGTCTGGATTTCCTGCCGTCCCGGAGGCAACTCGTCGATAAGGGAAATATCCAAATCCCCGTACAAAATCAGGGCCAGCGTCCGGGGAATGGGCGTGGCCGTCATTACCAGCACATGGGGGCTTTGGCCTTTTTGGGAAAACACCCCCCGCTGGCGCACCCCAAACCGGTGCTGTTCGTCGGTGACTACCAGCCCCAGCCGGGCAAAGGCCACATTTTTTTGGATAAGGGCCTGGGTGCCCACGACCATCCGGGCCTCGCCCCGGGCCACTGCCGCCAGCGCTTCCCGTTTTTCCTTCGCCGTGAGGGAGCCGGTCAACAGCACCGTGGGAATCCCCAGAGGCTCAAAAT
Source organism: uncultured Eubacteriales bacterium (assembly GCA_934552695.1). GTDB lineage: Bacteria > Bacillota > Clostridia > Lachnospirales > Anaerotignaceae > CAKTER01. The sequence continues at coordinate 1,030 of CAKTER010000176.1, read as the reverse complement.
ATTTTTGAAACTCCCGGAAATGCTGACCGGCCAATACCTCGGTGGGCGCCATCAGCGCCGCCTGGTACCCGTTTTGAATGGCATAGTAGGCCGCCGCCATAGCCACCGCCGTTTTACCGCTGCCCACATCCCCCTGCACCAACCGGTTGCACACCTGTCCCCCGGCCATGTCTGCCTGAATTTCGGCCAGCACCCGGCCTTGGGCTCCGGTAAGGGGATAGGGGAAGGCATCCAAAAGGGTCTGCACGCATTCCGGATTTTGGAACCGGGGGCCGGTTTGCCCCTCGGTTCGGCAGGCCCGCAGCCGGAGCAGCCCCAGCTGGAGCAAAAACAGCTCCTCAAAGGCCAGCCGCCGCCGGGCCAGCTCCAGCGCCTCGGCATTCAGCGGAAAATGGATGTTTTGAACGGCGTAGTTCCGCTCACACAGCCGGTAAGCCCGGCGAAACTCCGGGGAAAAGAACTCGGTCAGGCTCCCCCGGGTCGTCTCCAACGCTTCGGCGCACAAGCCCCGCAGCACCTTTTGGGAAAGCCCGGCGGTTAGCGGGTACACCGGCAACAGCCCCCGGCTTCCCTCCTCCGGCGATTCGTAGGAGGGATTGGCCACCACCCGGCGGCCCCGCTTCCCTGCGGTCAGCCGTCCAAAAAACAGGTATTCCTGCCCCTCCTTCAGGTTCTTTTTTACAAAAGATTGGCCAAACCACAAGGCCGTTACGCTACCGGTTTCGTCCCGCAGCCGGGCCTGGGTAGACCCCCGCCCCCCAAAGTACAGCGCATCCAGCTTTTCCACCCGGGCCACAAAGGCCTGGTCGCTATCCTCCCGCAATCGGTCAATGGTTACCCGGTTTTGCCGGTCCTCATACTCCCGGGGATAATGGGCCAGCAAATCCTCTACCGTAAACAGCCCCAGCTTATTCAGTTTTTTCTCCCGTTCCGGGCCTACGCCTTTCAGGGTGTGCAGTGGGTCCGTCAGTCCCAAGGCCCCGTCCTCCCCTCGGTCTGCGCCCGCCTCCCCGCCGTCGCGGGGCGCTAT
>CAKTER010000175.1 GCA_934552695.1 uncultured Eubacteriales bacterium | reverse complement strand
GCCTCATAGAGTCCCGTAAAGTTCGCAATCTGCGCAGGGCTGGTTACAGCCCTGTCGAAAAACAAAAGATGGTACGGGCCAAGCGCAAAACCAAAAGCCGGATTCCAATCTAAGGGATCCGGCTTTTTTTGACGCAAACTGCGTTTCGGTTTATCGGAGCGGAGGGGATTTTGCCTATGGGGATGAGGGCCGTAACGCAGGCCACAACCTCCCTCCCTCTGCCCCGGGAAGCCCCGCTACAGCCGGGCCAGCTGTTCGTAAAAGCGGGGGAAGGATACCACGGCGCATTCGGCTCCGGCAATGGTTACCGGGCCTTGGGCCAAAAGCCCGGCCACGGCCATAGACATGGCAACCCGGTGGTCGCCGTAGCTTTCGGTCAGCCCGCCCCGGAGCGGCGTACCGCCCCAAATGTGCATTCCGTCGGGGGTCTCCTCTAAGCAGGCCCCCAGCTTTTTCAGTTCGGTCACCATGGTTTGGATGCGGTTGGACTCCTTTACCTTCAGTTCTTCGGCGTTTTGGATGAGGGTTTCCCCCTGAGCCAGACAGGCGGCTACCGCCAGCACCGGGATCTCGTCGATGAGCCGGGGGATGAGGGCCCCGCCGATAACGGTGCCGTGAAGCTCCCGGCCGGTAACGGTGACATCGGCCACCGGCTCGCCGCACAGCAGGCGCTCGTTTTCTACCTGAACAGCGGCACCCATGGCCGTCAGTACATCCAAGATTCCCGTGCGGGTGGGATTAACACCCACGTTTTTTACGGTGATTTGGTTGCCGGGCCGGGCCGCCGCCAGCACAAAAAAGTAGGCGGCGCTGGAAATATCCCCGGGCACGGCCACATCCTGTGCCAGCAGTTCTTCTGCCGGGTCGATGGCGATGGTTTGGCCGGTGCGGGTCAGCTTGGCCCCCATAGCGGAAAGCATCCGCTCGGTGTGGTCCCGGGTGGCCTCGGGCTCAACCACCCGGGTTTGGCCCTGGGCGAAAAGCCCCGCCAGCAAAATGGCGCTTTTTACCTGGGCGCTGGCCACCGGCAGAGTGTAGTCGATGCCTTGGAGCTGTTGCCCCCGGATGGTTAGCGGCGCCAGCAGCTTGTCGGAGCTGCCGCTGCCGGTGATGTGGGCCCCCATTTGTCCCAAAGGGACGGCAACCCGGTTCATGGGCCGCTTTTGGATGGAGCTATCGCCGGTGATTTGGCAGGAGAAGGGCTGGGCGGCCAAAATCCCGGTCATCAGCCGCAGGGTGGTACCGCTGTTGCCTACGTCCAGTATGCCGGCCGGGGCTCGCAGGCCATGGAGACCCTGGCCGTGGACGATGACCGTGTCTCCGCTTTTTTCGATAGGGACGCCCAGAGCCCGAAAACAATCGATGGTGGAGTTGCAGTCGGCCCCGTCTAAAAATCCGGTAATACGGGCGGTGCCCCGGCCAAGGGCCGAAAACATTACCGCCCGGTGGGAAATGGATTTATCGCCGGGGACGGTAAGCTCGCCCCGCAGGGCACCCCGGGGGGAAATGGTCTGTTCCATGGAGCGTCCTCCTTTTTCGTTAATCGGCTGCCGCCGCATAGTTCAAATCCCGGAGCAGGGCCAGGCTTTTTTGCCGGGCCGCTTCCGAATCGAAGGCGATGTGCAAAACGCCCTCCATTTGTTCCCGGTTGTTGACAATGCTCATGTTTTTGATGTTGATACCATGGCTGGAAAACAGAACGGCAATAAGGGCAATGCTGCCGGGACGGTCTTGTATATCCACGGCAATGCCGTAACGCTCCACGTGCTGGCCGGGGGTCACAAAGGAGAAGCTATCCCGGTAGTCCCGGGCGGCGGCAAAGTATTCGTAAACGGCGGGGCTGTCGTGCCGGGCCAGCTTTTGCTTAAAATCGGCCAGCACCGTTTCCAGTGCGGTAATGGCCTCTAAAATCTCCTCCCGGTTTTGGGTGCAAATATTATCCCACATTTCCGGGCTGGAGGAGGCAATGCGGGTCAAATCCCGAAACCCTCCGGCGGCCAGCAGGTGCATAACCCCGGCGGCGGTATCGGCCTGCTTTACATAGTTCACCAGCCCGGCGGCTACCACATGGGGCAGGTGGCTGATGGCCGCTACGGCGTGGTCGTGCTCGGCAGGGGAAAGGGTGATGGGGATGGCCCCGATTTGGGCGGCAAACTCCGTTAGGGTGGCTAGGGCCCAGTCCGGGGTTTGGGGGGTGGGGGTAAACAGATAATAAGCGTTTTCGAACAGGTGCGGGCGGGAGGCCGGATAGCGGCTGCGCTCCGACCCGGTCATGGGGTGGCCCCCCACAAAGGTGACCTGCCCGGAAAGGGCCTCCATTTGCGCCATCAGCTCCCCCTTTACGCTGCCTACATCCGTCAGGATGGTTTGAGGGGAGAGGTAGGGTAGCAGGGCCTTTGCACAGGGGTAGAGCATAGCTACCGGAGTACACAAAACGATGACGTCGCAGTTCGCAAAGGTCTCGTCCAGCTGGGTGGTAGCCCAGTCAATGACCCCTTCGGCCAGAGCCGCCTCCAGCACATCGGCATGACGATTGTAGGCCACAATCTCGGGGACGCCGCAATAGTGGCGGGCGGCCTTGGCCAGCGAACCGCCAATCAACCCCAACCCGACGATCCCAAGCTTTTGAATCATGCGCTAAACCGCCTTCCCGCCAGCTCCACATAGGGCTTCAGCTCGTCCATGAGCTGGGCAAAATCTGCGGGGTTTAAGGATTGGGGCCCGTCGGACAGGGCAATGGCCGGGTTGGGCATTTGAGCGTCCCAGTAGAACTGCCGGTCGTCCTGTGGGTCGTCCTTCTGTCCCACATTCAGCAGCAGGGAGTGGCAGGGCAGGCCGTCCCGGTCGCATACATCAGCGGAAAAGGACTTGAAAACGCCCTGGGTTTCCCGTTTGCGGCCGGTCAGCATATCCTGCAAAAACACGCAGTAGGTTTTGGCTGGCTTGATCGATACCCCGTATAGAAACAAAAAGTATCCGACCGCCAAAATGGTAAGCACCGTGCTGATCACCCACGCGCTGTCGCTGCGCTGTATGCGCCCCACCACAAAAACCGCAATAGCCGCCGCAAGGCCAACCGCCGATGGAAGATAAGCGGTCAGCCGCCTGCGTTTCAGCTGTGCCAAAGCCTGGATCAAATCCTGTTGGGTATACACAGGGAGCGGCCTCCTTTACTCTTGCTCATCCTTTACGCGGATTTTCTGCATCAGCTTGATGGTGATAAAAAACAGCGTCAGTACCAGAAATACGCCCAGCAGGCCCATGACGGTAACCAACAGGCCCTTTGTCATCAGAGGCAGAGACGTTAATGCGGATGAATGAATCAAATTCATGCTGTCAACCTTCCTTCCTGTCGTCGTTTACCACTGGCCGCCCAGCATCAGGCTGACCAGCGTAATGACCATACC
>CAKTER010000174.1 GCA_934552695.1 uncultured Eubacteriales bacterium | reverse complement strand
ACCTTTCCCTCTGCCCAAATCGCCCAGCTGTGCGTAGACGCCGGGGCCGATATTGGGGACGTAACCGACGTTGTGGTGGCGGAGCTGGCCGACGGGGGCCGGGTGCAGACCTTGCGGATTATAGGTACCCGGGGCACCTTCACCCTAAATAAGGACCGCTGCCGTACCTTCTTCTCGCTGGATAGCCGGATGTACCAAATCAACGGCATCGGCGGCGGCCGGAGCAGCGAACCCTTGCAGCAAAGCAGCAATCTGTTTGTCCGGGGTACCGATTTGATGGTTTCGGTGGAATCCCGGAGCTGCGCCGCCTTGGGGGCTAACGCCTTTATAGCGCTGGAGGATGCCGATGTGGCCGTATTGGGAGCCAATGGCCAAACCAAGACCTATGCGGGCAGCGTAATCGGCAGCGGCTACATTAGCGGCACGACCGGCAGCACCGCCGACGGCTCGGGCCAGTTTGTATTTGCCGGTAGCGGCTGGGGCCATGGGGTTGGCATGAGCCAATACGGCGCCAAGGGCATGGCCGACCGGGGCTATACCTACACAGAAATTTTACGCCACTACTATACCGGCGTTACCATCGAATAAATCAGGAGTATTTTGTATGAAAACCAGCGATTTTAGCTTTGATTTGCCGCAGGAACTGATTGCTCAGGAGCCGTTGGCCGACCGCTCGGCGTCCCGGCTGATGGTACTGGATAAAACCACCGGGGCCATTGAGCATCATCATTTTTGGGAAATTGCCGATTTTTTAAATCCCGGCGACTGCTTGGTGATTAACGACACCAAGGTATTGCCCGCCCGGCTTATTGGCGCCCGGGAGGACACCGGCACCCGGGTGGAGGTGCTTTTGCTGCAACGCCACGACCTGCAAACCTGGGAGGCCATTGTGTATCCCGGCAAAAAAATGCGGCCGGGCCACCGGGTGGTGTTTGGGGACGGCCGCCTGCGGGGGGAGGTATTGGAGGTAAAAGAGGATGGCAACCGGGTCATCCGCTTCGAGTTCGACGGTGTATTCGAGACGATTTTGGACGAGCTGGGGGAAATGCCCCTGCCGCCGTACATTACCCACCGGCTGGAGGATAAAAATCGGTACCAGACAGTATACGCCGCCCATGACGGCTCTGCGGCCGCCCCTACGGCAGGGTTGCACTTTACCCCGGAGCTGCTCCAAAAAATTGAGGCTAAGGGCGTCGCCATTGCCCGGGTCACCCTCCATGTGGGGCTGGGCACCTTCCGGCCGGTGAAGGTGGACGACCCCCTGGAGCACAAAATGCACTCCGAGTTTTATGTGGTCGATGACACTGCCGCCAACACCATCAATACCGCCAAACGGGCCGGGGGCCGCATCGTTTCCGTGGGTACCACCAGTACCCGTACATTGGAAACGGTGGCCGACGAGGCGGGCTTTGTCCGTCCCCAAAGCGGCTGGACGCAAATTTTTATTTATCCCGGGTACCGGTTCAAATGCATCGACGCCCTTATTACCAATTTTCACCTGCCCGAATCCACGCTGCTGATGCTGGTTTCGGCCTTAGCGGGACAGGAACACGTTTTGGCCGCCTACCGGGAGGCCGTGGCCCAACGGTATCGCTTCTTTTCGTTTGGGGATGCGATGCTCATCGGAAACAGGAAAGATTGGAAGCACTAACGGAGGCACCCTATGGCAACCACTTCTGAATATATGGACTTTGTATGCGACCGCCTACAGGGCTTCGGCCCTCTGCGTACCCGGAAAATGTTTGGGGAATATATGGTTTATTTGGCCGATAAGCCCATTCTTTTGGTATGCGACAACACCGTTTTTGTAAAAAAGCGACCGGAGCTGGCGGCTTTTCTGGCCGGTTCTCCCTGTGGGGTTCCCTACGAAGGGGCCAAGGAGCACTATATTCTGGATGTTGAGGATGGGGAGCTGGTGGAACGGGTCATCCCGCTTTTGGAGCAGCTGACGCCCCTGCCCCAAAAACGAAAAAAAGCAGGAGCGCCTGTCGCCAAGGCATGAGAATTCGGTTAAAATCGCAAAGGGGGACATTATGGGGATTAAGTTTGTGCAGGCTTCCGACTTTCATCTGGGCTCGCCCCTCACCGGGCTGGGGCCTCTGGCCGCCCCCCTGCGGGAAGAGCTGCTGGGGGTATTTTTCCGTACCCTGACCCTGTGCCGGCAGGAGGAAGCCCAGTTGCTGTTGCTTCCCGGCGATATTTGGGACGGAGCCGTTCCCGACCCGGGGGAATGGGCGCTGTTTTGCGATGCCTTGGAGCGTTTGGAGGGGGTCGAGGTCTTTATTGCCCCGGGGAACCATGACCCCGCCACCATCGACTCCCCTTGGCTAAGCCGGGAGTGGCCCCGGCACGTCCACATTTTCCGGGGGGACTGGGAAGCGGTGGAGCTGCCGGAGCACAGCCTCCGGGTATGGGGAGCCGGATTCATCCGGGAACGGCAGGAATCCTCCCTATTGGCCAGCTTTTCCGCCCCCCGGGACGGCTGGGTAAATGTGGGGGTGCTCCACGGTGACCTTTCCCCCCAATCCCCCTATAACCCCCTAACCCCCGAGGCCATTGCCCAAAGCGGTTTAACCTATTTGGCGCTGGGCCATATCCATTTGCGGAGCGATTTGCAACGGATTGGCGCCACGGCCTATGCCTACAGCGGCTGCCCGGCGGGGCGGGGTTTTGACGAAACCGGGGAAAAGGGCGCCTATGTGGGCGAGATTGAAAACGGGCAGGTCTCTCTGCGCTTTGTGCCGCTGGGGGCCCGCCAATTTACCGATTTAGCCATCGATGTAAGCGGCTGCGGGTCGGCTTCCGAAGCCCTCGCAGCCATCCAGGCCCGGCTTTCCGCCATTCCCGGCGGGGAACGGGATTTTTACAAGCTGCGGCTTCGGGGCGAGGTGCCGCCGGAGTTGGCTCCGCAGCTTTCAGCCTTGCCAAGCCGGTTGGCCGAAAGCCTGTACTTTGTTAAGCTGCGAGACGAGACCCGCACTTCTTGGGACATAGCCGCTTTGGCCGAAGAAATCAGCCTCCGGGGGGCTTTTGTCAAACGGATGGAAGCCCTGCGGGCCCAGGCCGCTGCCGTCGGAGATGCGGAGAGAGTTGCTTTGTGCGAAAAGGCCCTACAGCTGGGGCTTTTGGCTTTTGCCGGGGAGGTGAGCACCTATGGAAATTAAATCCCTGTGGATTGGCAGCTTTGGCAAGCTGAAAAATGTTTCCCTCCGCTTTGGCCCGGGCTGCAACCTGCTATACGGCGAAAACGAGCAGGGGAAAACCACCTTGCTTTCCTTTATAAAGGCGATGCTCTACGGGTTCTCCGGCTCATCCTCCGACCCGGCCAAAAACGAGCGCCGCCGCTACAAGCCCTGGAGCGGCGAGAAAATGCAGGGAACCCTAACCTTGGAGGCCGGCGGCCACACCTACCGAATCGAACGCAGCTTTGGGGCC
>CAKTER010000173.1 GCA_934552695.1 uncultured Eubacteriales bacterium | reverse complement strand
GTGCAGGGCGGTACGTTTTATAACGACGCTGTGCTAAAAAGCTTCGAGGTCATTTCCGGCCGGGAAGCCGTGCGGCCGGATATTGCCGGGATTATGGGGGCCTTTGGCGCCGCCCTTATCGCCCGGGAAAAATGGCAGGGGGAGCCCACCACCCTGCTGACCCGCCAGCAGATGAACGAGATGACGGTAAACACCAGCCTCATCCGCTGCGGCGGCTGCACCAACAACTGCCTGCTGACGGTGAGCAAGTTCTCCGGCGGGCGGCGGTTTATCACCGGGAACCGGTGCGAGCGGCCTTTGGGCGGCGGTACCGCCAAAAAGGACATCCCCAATCTGGTGGCCTATAAGTACCACCGGCTGTTCGACTATACCCCGTTGGCCGAGCCTACCCGGGGTACGGTGGGGATTCCCCGGGTGCTGAACATGTACGAGGACTACCCCTTCTGGTTTACGTTCTTTACCAAGCTGGGCTACCGGGTGGAGCTTTCCCCCGAGTCCACCAAGCAAATCTACGAAAAGGGCATCGAGTCCATCCCCAGCGAGTCGGTGTGCTACCCGGCCAAGCTGGTTCACGGGCACATCATGGCCCTCATCGAAAAGAACGTGGACTTTATTTTCTACCCCGGCATCCCCTACGAGCGGCAGGATATTGCAAATGCCGATAACCACTATAACTGCCCCATTGTGGCCTCCTACTCCGAGAACATTAAAAATAATGTGGAGGAATTGCAGGAGGGGAAGGCCCGGATGCTAAACCCCTTCCTGTCCCTGGAGGACCCGGAAAAGATTACCTATCGCATGGCCGAGGTGCTCAGCGAGTTTGGCGTGCCCCGGGCCGAGGTGGCCGCCGCCGTGCAGGCCGGCTGGGACGAGTGGACGGCCTTCCGGAACGATATGCACCAAAAGGGGAAGGAAACCCTGGAGCTTATCCGGGAAAAGGGGATCCCCGGCATTGTGCTGTGCGGCCGGCCTTACCACGTGGACCCGGAGATTAACCACGGCATCCCCGAAATGATTACCAGCTTTGGGCTGGCAGTGCTCACCGGGGACTCGGTGGCTTACCTGGGCCATGTCAACCGCCCCCTGTACGTCCGGGACCAGTGGATGTACCATTCCCGGCTGTACGAAGCCGCCGATTTTGTGGCCCGCCAGCCGGATTTGGAGCTGATTCAGCTCAATTCCTTTGGCTGTGGGCTGGACGCTGTGACCACCGATGAGGTTAAGGATATTTTGCTGGCCCACGGCAAGGTGTATACCAGCCTAAAGATTGACGAGGTCAGCAACCTGGGGGCCGCCCGGATTCGGCTGCGCTCCCTGATTGCCGCTATGGAGGACCGGCGGGCGCAAAACGCCTTACCGGTGGAGGGGGATGCCTCCCTCAAGCGGGTGCTGTACACCCCCGAAATGCGGAAGGACTACACCCTGCTGGTGCCGCAAATGTCTCCCATCCACTTTGACATGTTTAAGGTGGCCTTCGAGGCCAGCGGCTACAACGTGGATGTGCTGCCGGCCATGGACCGCAGCTGCATCGACACGGGCTTAAAATATGTGAATAACGATGCCTGCTACCCGGCTTTAATCGTGGTGGGACAAATGCTCAACGCCCTGCAATCCGGGAAGTACGACGTAAACAAGACCGCCGTGCTTATCACCCAGACCGGCGGCGGCTGCCGGGCCACCAACTACATTGGGTTCATCCGCAAAGCCCTCAAAAACGCCGGGTTGGGGCAGGTGCCGGTGGTTTCCGCCAGCGCTCAGGGGCTGGAGAAGAATCCGGGCTTTAGCTTTGGCCCCAAGCTGCTCCTGCGCCTGTGCCAGGCCCTGGTATATGGCGATATGTTTATGCGGGTGCTGTACCGTACCCGCCCCTACGAGGCGGTGGCCGGGAGCGCCGACGCCCTGCACCAGAAATGGCTGAAAAAATTCCAGCACGACCTGTGGAAGGCCAATCTGTCTACCTTTAAAAAGAACATCCGGGAGTGCGTGAAGGAGTTTGACCAGCTGCCGCTGCTGGACATCAAAAAGCCCCGGGTAGGCGTGGTGGGCGAAATCCTGGTCAAGTTCCACCCCACCGCCAACAACGATATTGTCCGCTTGCTGGAAAGCGAGGGGGCCGAGGCCGTGGTGCCCGACCTGATGGGCTTTATGCAATATTCCCTGTACAATAATGTACCCAAAAACCAGTATTTGGGCGCTCCCAAAAAGAGCCGTACCATGGGCGAGCTGGGCATCAAGGCCATTGCCTGGTTTCAAAAGCCGCTGTTCCGGGCGTTGGAGGCCAGCAAACGGTTCGAGGCTCCCCAGCCCATCGAAAAGCTGGGAGAATATGCCGCACCCATTGTGTCTCTGTGCAACCAGACCGGCGAGGGCTGGTTTTTGACCGGTGAAATGATGGAGCTAATCCATACCGGCGTGCCCAATATCGTGTGTACCCAGCCCTTCGGCTGCCTGCCCAACCATGTGGTGGGCAAGGGCGTTATTAAGGAGCTGCGGCGGCAAAACCCGCTGGCCAACGTGGTGGCCATCGACTACGACCCCGGCGCCAGCGAGGTCAACCAGCTGAACCGGATTAAGCTGATGCTGGCAACCGCCCAAAAGAATTTGGAAAAGCAGTTGGCGGAAGAAAAGACGGAAGCAAAATAAAGGATAAAGCAAAAAGCGACCCTGCCGGGAAACCCGACGGGGTCGTTTTGTGTGAATTACACCAGCCGCTGTCCGTCCAGCCGGGCCAGGCGGAGGGTATCCCCCTCATATTTCAGCTCCAAATGGAAAAAGGGGGCGTTTTGGGCCAAAAGCTTTAAAAAAATCTTGTCTCCCTCCCACAGGGTTAGCCGGGAGAGGGCGTCTTTGGGCACCCACACCAGCTCGCCCTCGTTGCAATCCCGCAGCCTGCCGGTAAAGCCGGCGGCGGTAAACAGGTGCATAATCTCGTCGGGCCAGGGCGGGCACGAAAATTCGATGAAGCCCCGGTAGCGGTAGTCCGTCAGGGTCAGGCCGGTCTCCTCATTTACCTCCCGCCGCAGGCAGTCGGCAATGCTTTCCCGGCCCTCCAGCTTGCCGCCTACGCCGATCCATTTGTCCTGGTTCACGTCGTTTTTCTTTTTTATCCGGTGGAGCATGAGGTAGGCGTTGTCTTGTTCAATATAGCAAAGGGTCGTGTGTAACATGGGTTTCCCTCCTGCGGCTTTTTTGTTATTATATAAGGGGAGTGGGGCAAAGTAAAGGCGGGACCGGGCTTGTCGAAAAAAACACAAGAAATATTCAAAAAGGTGTTGACAATTCGGAGGTCTGATGATAGAATAATTTTTGCTGGTCGATAAGAACGGCCAACACGACGGACCTTGAAAACTAAACAGCACAAAACCAAACCCAAGTCAATCTCATAGAAATTGAGATTCAAAGAAACGTCAGTAATAACTGACAGCATCAAACTTTTT
>CAKTER010000172.1 GCA_934552695.1 uncultured Eubacteriales bacterium | reverse complement strand
CTTCGGTGCCGTAGCCATAGTCCTTGTAGGTGTCGTATTCGGATTCGGAAATTTTGCGGATGTAGCCCAAGATGTGGGAGAAGTACGACCCATAGGGGTAGACCCGAAGGCTTTCGGCGTCGATGGTGACGCCGGGGTAGTTTTGCTGGTTTTCCTCCAGCGTGGCCAGGGTTTTGCTGCTGACGTTTCGGGCCAGGGTAACGGGCTGGTATTTCCGCCAGCGCTCCAGATACAGGGAGTAGCGCAGGGAGGCCATATCCCGGCGCAGGGTCTCGGGCAGGCTTGTGGGGATGCCGAACAGCTCGTAAAGGTAGTCCATAACCTCCGGAGCGGTGTAGTCCATTTGCTTGTCGGTGAGGCCGATGTCGGTTTTAAAGGTCTTTTCCCGGCTGGGGCTGTCGCCCATGGTGAAGGTGTAGGGCTGCTCCCGGGAGATGGGCAGCTCGTCGGCATAGGCGTCTCCGTTTTGGGCAAACAGGGCCAGCACGGAGCCCAAAACAAGGTTCCGGTCGGAAAGCTCTAAGCACAGCTGTAGGGTTTGCCGGGTCTCGGTTTCGGAAAGCCCGGCGGGGATGCTGTATTTTTGCAGCAGCCAGTCGTAAACGGTGGCGGCATCCCAGGTAAGCTCTTTTTTCCGCAGACCCAAAGAGCTGAGCCATTTTTGAGTGGCGGCGCTATCCAGCAAGAACGTGCGGGGCAGGGTGGCAGAGAGGGGCAGGGTATCCACCGGAGGCGTGCCTTGGGCGTTGAGGTGCCGGACCAGAGCCAGAGCCAGAGCCGTCCGGTCCTCGGGGGCCGAGGAAACGGAGTCGTCCATCCGCACGCTATAGGCTGCCTGGTTTTCGGCCAGAGGGCGGCCGTAGCGGTCGTAAATATTCCCCCGGGAGGCAGAAATGGACAGGGTACGGGTGATGCTGGTGGAAAGGTCGGACAGGGACTGTTCGCCGTGGACAATCTGTAAGGAAAACAGACGGATGACGATGACAAAAAACAGCACCACAAAGGCGGCAAAGACCAGAAACAGCCGGCTTTTGGAATATTCTTTTAGGGTAGATAAGAATTTTTGCATGGGAGTCTCCGCAAAAAAGGTCAAAACAGCTTCCGCTTGTGGGACTCGCCCCGCTCCAAGGCGTCGTTGACCGAAAAGAGCAGGCGGTACAAGAAGGGGCACACCAGCCCGGTATACACGGTTTCGGGCAGGATGGTGCCGGTGAGGTAGGGCAGGGGGTTATAGTGGCCCCGGAACAAAAAGCCGGTAACATAGACCGCCAGCCCGCAAAACAGGGTACACAGGGCGGTAAACAGAACCGGCAGCAGGTAGTTTTCCCGGTAGAAGTCCCGGCTGCGGCGGCCGCAAAACAGCCCGCACAGCAGGTAGAGCAGGGCGTAGAAGCCAATGGACGGGCCAAAGAGCAAATCTTGCATGAGCCCGGCGCAAAAGCCCAGCCGTCCGCCCCCTGCCGAGCCCCGGAGCAGGGCGTAGGAAACCACCAGAGCCATGGTGGTGTTGGGAATGATGTGGAAAATCCGCAGGTGCTGGAACAGGGTGGAGAGCAGCACCAGATTGGCCACTAAAATGAGGGCCATGACGCCGGTACGCTTCACGAGGGGTCACCGGCCTCTCCCACAATGACCAGCATGGATTCCAGATGCTTCAGGTCTACATAGGGGGCAATGACGGCGTATTTGGTCAGGCCGTTTTCGTCGGTTTTAATCTCCTTGACCACGCCGATGGGAATGCCCGCCGGGTAAATATCGCTGAGGGAGGAGGTGACAATCTCATCCCCTTCGATGATGGCGGCCTCGCTGTCGATGTATTCCATGAGGCACAGGCCGTCCTTCATCAGGGTGTAGTCCCCCTTAACCACCCCCAAATCCCGGGTGCGTCGGCACATGGCCGACACGGCGCTGTTGGGGTCGAGGATGGACAGGGCTTGGCTGTAGGTAGCGTTGGCCTCGGTAATGTGGCCCACCAGCCCGTCGGAGGTCAGCAGGGCATTTTGCCCGGTGAGCCCGTCGGTGCGGCCCTTGTCGATGAGGAAGGTATCGTACCAGTTGCCGGGGTCCTTGGCGGTGACCCGCACCCCCAGGGTCTCGTAGTCGGCATACTGCCGGGAAATTTGGAGCAGGGCCGACAAATTGGCGTTTTCCTCGGCATAGAGCTGCAACCGGCGGTTTTCGGCCTCCAACTGGTCGATGCGGGCCTGAAGCACCGCATTTTCGGCAGATAAATCCCGGCGGTCGGCAGCGGAGGAGGCCCAGTTCCCCGCAAAGGAAGCAATGTTGGTGACGGCCCGCTGCAAGGGCGTAACAACAAAGCCCAGGGCGCTGCCTGCGGCGGAGGAGCTGTTACGGCTGGTGAGGGCGGAGGATACAATGAGCAGGGCGCACAGGGCCAGCAGCAGCTTTTTTTTGTGTTTTTCGATAAAAGTCAGGATTGACTGTAAAGACAAGGCGTTCCCTCCCGGGGGTACAAGTGGGTGGGGCCCGGCGGCTTAGTGCCGGGGGGCAATGAGCACGTTGCGGAGGCTATCGATGTGTTCCAGCACCTTGCCGGTGCCCAGAGCCACGCAGTTTAAGGGCTCGTTGGCCACCTGAGAGGGCATCCCGGTTTCGGCGGTAATGAGCTTATCCAGCCCCCACAGCAGGGCGCCGCCACCGGACAGGGTGATGCCGCTTTCCAAAATATCGGCGGCCAGCTCCGGCGGGGTAGCCTCCAGGGTTTGCTTAATGGAGTCGATGATGGCGTAAACCGGCTCCTTGAGGGCGGTTAGAACCTCGGAGGAGGTGATGGTGATGGTTTTGGGCAGGCCGGTAATGAGATCCCGGCCCCGGACGGTCATGCTTTCCTCCTCGGGCTTGGGGTAGGCGCAGCCGATGGTCAGCTTGATCTCCTCGGCGGTACGGTCACCAATGGCCAGATTGTATTCCTTTTTTACATAATTGACCAAGTAAGAGTCCAGCTCGTCCCCGGCGACCCGCAGGGAGGTGCTGGTGACGATGCCCCCCAGCGAGATAACGGCCACCTCGCTGGTGCCGCCGCCGATGTCCACAATCATGCTGCCGGTGGGTTCGGCCACAGGCAGGCCGGCCCCGATGGAGGCGGCCATGGGCTCTTCGATGAGGTAGGCGTCCTTATCCCGGGCGCCGGCGGCAATGGTGGCCTCGATGACGGCCCGCTTTTCCACCTCCGTTACACCGGAGGGCACGCAGACCACCACCCGGGGTTTGGGCCCAAACAGCGACCGGGTGTAGGCCTTGCCGATGAAATATTTCAGCATGGCCTGGGTGGTATCGAAATCGGCAATGACGCCGTCCTTAATGGGCCGGATGGCCACGATGTTGCCGGGGGTACGGCCAATCATTTCCTTGGCCTCGTTCCCCACGGCCAAAACCTCTTTGGTGATGGTATTGGTGGCTACCACCGAAGGCTCGTTCACAAC
>CAKTER010000171.1 GCA_934552695.1 uncultured Eubacteriales bacterium | reverse complement strand
ATTCCTCAATAGCTCAGCGGTAGAGCATCCGGCTGTTAACCGGAGGGTCGTAGGTTCGAACCCTACTTGGGGAGTTTCACCTTGACAAATCAATTGTCAAGGTTTTTTTGTTTTTGCTTTAGAAAAGACATTTTGACGAATCATTATTGGAGGTTGTTTCTGAACCTCCCTCTGGAAAATTTCACTATCGGATGCCCTTTTAAGGCATAGAAAAACCACTCGTTTTACGAGTGGTTTTCCTTTTAAGAAGCTTATGGTGAAAGGATGGATTTATTAAAACACAAACTCGTACCAGGCCCATTCTTGCGCCAAAATATCCTCCGGGGTTTGGCTGGCCGGGGCATTCTCCGGGGCAAACCGGATGGTAAAATCGTGGTAGCGCTCCCCCTCCACCGTGGCAACGCCGCATAGCAAGTATTCGCCGTTTTCCTGGCTTTCCAGCCATTCCCCCTCCAGCAGCAGCTCGTCCTCGGGTAGCTCTACCCGATGGATACCGGTGCTTTTCTGTTCTTCTGTAAAAACCCATTTCATGGGGCTCACCTCGTTTTTTCGATTTCTTTTTCTTTTATGATACCAGCGCTTGCTTGGGATAGCAAGAAGAAAATGGCCGGGACGGGGCCGGGGTAGAAAATCCAGTAGAAAAAAAGGAGGAAGCATGGTATAGTTAAAAAATAATAAGAGAGTCGGCTTTTAAGGCCGGCGCTCTTTTGTAACAACCCCGGGAAAGCACCGGGAGGAGGATATTATGAACTACATTGTTTTGGATTTGGAACTAAACCAGCCCTTTGCCTTTGGCCCGGCGGACAAGGCCCGGCCCAACCCCGCCTGTCCCTTTGAGATTATCCAGATAGGGGCGGTGCGGCTGGACAAAACCTTTGCCGAGGTCAGCCGGTTTAATGCCTACGTTAAGCCCCAGCTTTACCCCCGCATTCATCCCTATGTGGAAAAGATTACAGGGATTCATCGGAGCCAGGTCAAAAACGGCCAGCCTTTTCCACAGTCCTATGCCGAGTTTTTGGCCTTTGCCGGCGAGGAGGAGGCCGTGATTTGTACCTGGGGCGGGGACGATGTGCGGGCGCTCATCAAGAACATCCAGTTTCACCAGCTGGACCCCCGGCGGCTGCCCCGGCACGCCCTGAACGTCCAGACTATAGCGGGAAAATATTTACACCAAACGGCGGGACAAAGCATTGGCCTAAAAAAGGCCGTGGAGCAGATGGGGCTGCCGGAGGAAGAAGCCTTCCACAATGCGCTGAACGATGCCCTGTATACGGCCCGGATTTTGCAAACCCTGAAGGATGAGGACATTCCGGCGTATCTGTCTTTGGTGCAGGAGCAGCTGCTGCCCCGGCAAAAACGGGTACGCTTTGACCAGGAGGGCCTGCTGAATTATTTCCGTACCATGTACGACCGCCCCCTGACGGAGGAGGAGGCGGAAATGGTTCGCCGTGCCTATCAAATGGGCCACAGCCAGACCTTCGACCTGGCCTCTGTCCACAAAAAACGGCGGCGGCGTAGGCACACAGGCAGTGCGGGGGGCGGGAGAGAAAACGTACCTTCGGACGGCGTAGTGGCGGAGCCCGGCCGGGAGTAAGCCGGAGTAAGTGAGGAAGCCATGGAAATTGAGATTTTGCAGGCCTTGCAAGGATTGCACAACCCGGTGTTGGACGGGCTGATGGTGGCGGTAACCCGCCTGGGGGACGCCGGACTGGTTTGGATTGGCTTGGCGTTGGTGCTGTTGCTGCGGAAGCAAAGCCGGTGGTGTGGGATAGCGATGGCGCTGGCCCTGCTGATAGGAATGCTGTGTACGAATATTGTTTTAAAGCCGTTGGTTCTCCGGCCCCGGCCTTTTGCCGCATGGCCGGAGCTCATGCTTCTGGTGCCGGCCCCCACCGACCCCTCTTTCCCCTCGGGACACACCACGGCGGCTTTTGCGGCCACCTTTTCTTTGGTGTTCCAAGGTAAGCGCTGGTGGTGGGTGGCACTGATTTTGGCGGGATTGATTGCATTTTCCCGGCTGTATTTATTTGTCCACTATCCCACCGACGTGTTGGCCGGAGCGGCCATCGGTCTGCTGGCCGGTTGGTGCGGCAGCCGGTTGGCGAAGAAGCTGCAAACCTGGTGGGAGAACCGCCGTCCCGAAGAATAACCGGTTCTTTGGGTTTGCCGGGAGAAAGGACGCAAGCTTTTTTAAAATCCGGACAAACTAGGCCCAAAACCTTGGGAAAGGGATGGGGCCGTGGACAGGGAAAAATGGAGACGAGGCTGGTTACGACAGGGGGCGCTGCTGGTGCTTTGGGTGTGGGCGCTGTGGCACCTGCCTTGGCTGGGCCGGGGGCTGGGCTTTGTCCTCCACCTGTTTTTGCCCTTTGGCGCCGGGCTGGCCCTGGCGTTTTTGTGGAACATCCCCTTGGCTTGGTTGGAAAAACGGCTGCCCCGGGGCATTCGGCGGGGGCGGCGGCCATTGGCGCTGGGGCTGTCGTTCCTTTTGGTAGCGGCGGGCCTGGGCCTGCTTTCGGTTTTGATTGTCCCGGCCCTACAGCGTACCGGGGCTGTGCTGACCGAGGGTTTACCGGCCTTTTGGGAAAGCCTGCGCCAGCGGCTGAGCCGGGCGGTGGCGGGCCTGCCGGGAGAGGGTGCGCCCTTTGGAGCATCGCTGGAACGGGGGGCACAGCTCTTTTGCGGCGCCATAACCCGGCTGGGAGCGGATTTATCGCAGAAAATGCCCAACCGGCTTTCGGCGGGGGAGGCGGCGCTGAACCTGGGCCTGGGGCTGGTGTTTGCCATATACATTTTGCTGCAAAAGGAGAAGCTGGGCCGCCAGCTGGGCCGGGTTTTGCGGGCTTGGCTCCCGCCGGCCCGGGTGGAGCAGCTGGAGGAGGCCGGCCGGTTGGCGTCCCGGGTGTTTGCCGGGTTTTTGACCGGCCAGCTGGGGGAGGCTGCGATATTGGGCGGCTTGTGCTGGCTGGGGATGCTCTTGCTGCGGCTCCCCTGCGGGGCTGCGGTCTCGGCGCTGGTGGCGGTCACGGCGCTTATCCCGGTGTTTGGAGCGCTGGCGGGGATGCTCTTGGGGGCGTTGCTCATTGCCCTCCAAAGCCCGGTGAAAGCCCTGTGGTTTTTGCTCTTTTTAATTGTTTTGCAGCAAATCGAAGGAAATGTCATCTATCCCCGGGTAGTAGGCCGTTCGGTAGGCTTGCCGGGGTTATGGGTGCTGCTGGCGGTTACGGTAGGCGGCCGGGCCGGAGGCCTGTGGGGGATTTTGCTGGGGGTGCCGCTCTGCGCCCTGGCCTATGCACTGGTACAGGCCCGGGTGCGGCAACGCTTGCAGCAGAAAGGGGAACCATGAAGGAACTGGATTTTATTACGGTAGACGGCGGCTTTGGCGGCGACCAGAACCGGCTGGCTACCTATTTTCAGCGGCTGGGCGGCTGCGGGGCGGTTACGGCGGCGGAC
>CAKTER010000170.1 GCA_934552695.1 uncultured Eubacteriales bacterium | reverse complement strand
GTTTTATATGTTCGATTTTGCCAAGGCGCTGAAGGAGCTGCCGGAAAAGCCCGGCGTATATTTGATGAAAAACAGCCACGACGAGGTGATTTACGTCGGGAAAGCCGTGGTGCTGAAAAACCGGGTGCGTTCCTACTTTCAAAGCCCACAAAACCAAACTCCCAAGGTTCGGGCCATGATGCCCCATGTGGCCGAATTTGAGTACATTGTGACCGATTCGGAAGTGGAAGCCCTGATTCTGGAAAACAACCTCATCAAAAAGTTCAATCCCCACTATAACATCCTGCTGAAGGACGACAAAACCTATCCCTACATTAAGGTAACGGTCAACGAAGCGTTCCCCCGGGTCTTTTCCACCCGGCGGCAGGAAAAGGACGGCGCCCGGTATTTCGGACCCATGACCGACGGGCTGGCCGCCAAGGAGACACTGGAGCTAATCCACCGGATTTGGCCGCTGCGTACCTGCACCCGGGTGCTTCCCCGGGACATTGGCAAGGAGCGGCCTTGCCTAAACCAGCACATTGGCCGGTGCTTAGCCCCCTGTGCCGGAGGCATATCACAAGCCGAGTACCAAAAAATGATTGACGGGGTCCTGGCGCTTTTGGAGGGCAAGGACGATCAGGTGATTCAGGAGCTGAAAGCCGCTATGGAAGCGGCCTCCGATGCCTTGGAATTTGAGAAGGCTGCCGAGTATCGCGACAAAATTTACAGCCTAAACGCCATCCGGCAGCGGCAAAAAATGGCCAATACCGGATTGGGGGATACCGACGTGATTGCCGCCCAGATTGACGGGGAAAACGCACTGGTACAGGTGTTTTTTATCCGAGGCGGCAAAATGACCGGACGGGAGCATTATTCCTTCACCTTGGATTCCCCGGAGGAAAAGCGAGACCTGATTACCGCCTTTGTGGGGCAATTTTATGCCGGAACCGCCTTTGTGCCCCGGGAAATCCTGCTGGAGGAGCCGCTGGCCGAGGGTGAGGCCGAGCCGTTGATTGCGTACTTATCCCAGCAAAAGGGCGCTAAGGTGGCGATTACGGTGCCAAAAATCGGCGAAAAAAAGCGGTTGGTGGAGCTGGCCCGTCAAAATGCCGCCATCACCCTAACCAAATTCGGCGAAAAGCTAAAGCGGGAACGGGCCCGCACGGAGGGAGCCATGGAGGAGCTGCGGCAGGCGCTGGGGCTGCCCGAGCCCTTCCGGCGGCTGGAATCCTACGATATTTCCCACACCCAAGGCTTCGCCTCTGTTGGTTCTATGGTCGTATTTGAAGACGGCTTGCCCAAGCGCAGCGATTATCGGAAGTTCCGCCTGCGTTCGGTACAAGGCCCCAACGACTTTGCCGCCATGGACGAGGTGTTGACCCGCCGGTTGAATCACGAGGTGGTCAAGGACAGCGCCCGCCGGTTTGGCCGCCTGCCCGATTTGATTTTGATGGACGGCGGCAAGCCCCAGATTACCGCCGCCCGGGAGGCCCTGGCCCGTTACGGGCTTTCCGTCCCGGTGTGCGGCATGGTAAAGGACGATGCCCACCGGACGCAGGCACTCCTGTACCAAGACCGAGAGATTCCCCTGCCCAAACATAGCGAAGCCTTTCAATTGGTGACCCGGGTGCAGGACGAGGTACACCGGTTTGCCATTACCTATCACCGGAAGCTGCGGGAGGACGCCATGCTCCATTCGGTGCTGGAAGATATCCCCGGCATTGGCCCTGCCCGGCGCAAGGCCATGATGGCTCACTTTAAGGACATTGGCGCCATTGCTGCCGCCGAGGTGGCCGACCTGCTGGAGGTCCCCGGTATGACCATTCCGGCGGCGGAATCCGTTTATCGCTTTTTTCACACATCAGAGGAGGCAGAATAACTGTATGTATACCGTAAACCTGGCCCGGCTGGCCAAGGAGTTTTCGCTGGAAGTCCTCACGCCTCAGGTCAACGCAGAACAAATCGAGATTACCCGGTGGGAGGTCAACCGGCCGGCCTTGCAGCTGGCGGGGTATTTTGCCCACTTTGACAGCGACCGTATCCAGATTATCGGCAAAGTGGAGCACACCTATCTGAATACGCTGGACCCCGACCTGCGGAAGGATATGCTGTGGCAGATTTTCCAGTATAAAGTCCCCTGCGTGGTCATGTGCAAGGGGCTGGAGGTATTCCCCGAAATGCTGGAATTCGCCAACGAATTTGGGGTGCCGGTATTCCGCACCGGCCTGCGTACCTCCAACTTTATGGCCGAGGTCATCTGGTATTTACAACAGGAGCTGGCCGAGCGCACCACTCTCCATGGGGTACTGGTAGACGTTTATGGCGAGGGCCTGCTGATTATGGGGGAGAGCGGCATTGGGAAAAGCGAAACGGCATTGGAGCTATTAAAGCGGGGGCACCGGCTGGTGGCCGACGATGCCGTGATTGTAAAAAAGGTTTCCCATCGGGCCCTTATTGGCTACGCCCCCGCCCTGCTACAGGACCTGCTGGAGCTGCGGGGTATCGGTATCATCAACGTGCGGGAGCTTTACGGCGTCGGGGTCATTAAGCGGGAAAAGGTCATCGATATGGTCATTCAGCTGGAGACCTGGAACGGCGAGGCCGAGTATGACCGGCTGGGGCTTTCCGACGAATACATGGATATTTTGGGCAATAAGGTATTGTGTAAGTCCGTACCCATCCGCCCCGGGCGAAACCTGGCGATGATTTGCGAATCCGCCGCCATCAACCACCGGCAAAAAAAGCTTTCGGGCCGGGACGCCGCGCAGGAGCTACAGGAACGGCTGAAAAACCAAAAAGGACGGGAGTAGGCATGACAATCCCACAGGAAATAATTCATACCTTAGAGACCTTGATGGGGAGCGAGAACCTGTTTCGGCAGGAGCCTATGGCCCGGCACACCAGCTTTCAGGCCGGGGGCCCGGCGGAGCTTTTTGTGTTTCCCCCACACGCCGAGGCCCTGCGACAGGGGCTGGAGCTGCTGGCTCAGGCCCGCATCCCTGCCTATGTGATGGGGCGGGGCAGTAACCTGCTGGTGTTGGATGGCGGCATTGCCGGGGTCGTATTTTGCCTGGGCCCGCAAATAAGCCGTATTCGGGTAGAGGGCCATCGGATTACCGCCGAAGCGGGGGCCTCGCTGGCCGCCCTGGCCGGGGAAGCCGCTGCCAACGGGCTTTCGGGGCTGGAATTTGCCGCCGGGATTCCCGGGTCGGTGGGGGGCGCCGTTGCTATGAACGCCGGGGCCTACGACGGGGAAATGGCCCAATGTTTGGAATCCGCCCGGGTACTGGATACCCGGGGGCAGCTTATCACTCTGTCTCGGGACGAGTTGGAGCTGGGGTATCGCACCAGCCGGGTCACCCGGGAGGGCCTGGTGGTGCTTTCGGCCACCTTTGCGCTAAATCCGGCGAATGAAGAAGAAATTCGGGAAAAAATGCGTATCTAGAATCAAAAACGACGGGAAAAACAGCCGCTGGAATTTCACAGCGCCGGCAGCACCTT
>CAKTER010000169.1 GCA_934552695.1 uncultured Eubacteriales bacterium | reverse complement strand
AAAAAGTTTGATGCTGTCAGTTATTACTGACGTTTCTTTGAATCTCAATTTCTATGAGATTGACTTGGGTTTGGTTTAGTGCTGTTTAGTTTTCAAGGTTCAGAGCTTTCTGCTTTTCTTAAGCAGCGAAGATTATCTTATCACAAGCATTCTTCGTTGTCAAGAACTTTTTTAACTTTTTTCATCGAAGCTTTCGATGAAAACGGAGAAGGAGGGATTTGAACCCTCGCGCCGCTATTAACGACCTATCCGCTTTCCAGGCGAACCCCTTCAACCACTTGGGTACTTCTCCAGGTTGAAATGCAGAATATGAAAATAGATGAGCGGAGAGGGTGGGATTCGAACCCACGGCCCCTTGCGGGGTCACCGGTTTTCAAGACCGGCTCCTTAAGCCACTCGGACACCTCTCCAGGAGGTGTGCCGCTCTCATGAACGTGCTAGATTATTCTAAACGAAACCCCGGCTTTTGTCAACAGTTTTTCAAAAATTATTCCAGGATTCCACAAGCCGGGACAACCGAACCGACTTTGGGTGTTTTCTCTTTCTTTTTGTGCTATACTGTAAACAGCTTGTCAATTACACACAAGGAGGATGCTATGACCACTGTAACCGAACGCTTTTTCCGATACGTTACCGTAAACACCACCTCATCCGAGGAGTCCACCACCTTCCCCAGCACTGCCAGCCAGCTGGCCTTTGGGCAGACGCTGGCCGAGGAATGCCGGCAAATCGGCCTGGCCGACGCCGTCCGGGACGATTTCGGCTATGTGTACGCCACCCTGCCGGCCACGGCCCCGGGATACCCCACCATCGGGCTGATTGCCCATATGGATACCAGCCCCCAGGCCTCGGGCCAAAACGTCCGGCCGCAAATCCACAGGGCCTATGACGGCGGAGACATTGTTTTAGAGGGCGTGACCATCTCCCCCGCCGAGTTCCCCTTTTTACAAAATTATATCGGCTGCGACATCATCACCGCCTCCGGCGACACCCTGCTGGGCGCCGACGACAAGGCCGGGGTGGCGGAAATTATGACCGCCATGGAATATCTGCTGGCTCATCCGGAAATCCCTCACGGCCCGGTGCGGATTGCCTTTACCCCCGACGAGGAGGTAGGCAGCGGCGCCGACCACTTTGACGTGGCCCGCTTTGGGGCCGCCTACGCCTACACCATGGACGGGGACGCCCTGGGCGAGCTGCAATACGAAAACTTTAACGCCGACAAGGCCGTAATCCGCATTACCGGCAAAAGCGTCCATCCCGGTTCGGCCAAAGGCATTATGGTTAATGCGGCCCGGGTTGCCGCCCGCTTTGCCGAAGCCGTACCCCTGGCCGAAAGCCCGGCCGGAACCGAAGGCTACGAAGGCTTTTACCACCTGACCCATATGCGGGGCGAGGTGGAGAGCGCCCAGCTGGAGTACATCCTCCGCGGGTTCGAGGCCGAGGGGAACGCCCGCCGCATTGCATTTTTGCAGCAGCTGGCTGCCGACATTTCCGCCGAAACCGGCGCTTTGATCGAAGTGGAGGTTACCGAGCAATACCGGAATATGCGGGAAGTGGTAGAGGCCTGCCCCGCCGCCCTCGATTTGGCTAAAGCCGCTTTAAGCGCCTGCGGCCTTGACCCGCAAACCATTCCCATCCGGGGCGGCACCGACGGCTCCCGGTTGTCGTTTATGGGTCTGCCCTGCCCCAACCTGGGCACTGGCGGCCACAACTTCCACGGGCCTTACGAACTCATCACCGTGCAGGCCATGGAGCAGGCGGTTTTGGTTATTGCCAAGCTGTGCGAACTGGCGGTTGACTTTCCTGTTCAAATGTGATAGCATGAGTCCAACGATTCCGGTGGTTTGCCACCGGTATTCATAGGAAACCAACTGTGAACGGGCGGGCCGTTGGCCCAAGAAGGCGCATGGGTGACACACAGAGACAGTCCGGCTGCTGAAAGGACTGCGGACGATGCGTTGAATTATGCCCCGGGAGTTTTGTGCAAGAGCCGCCCAGCGGCAAAGGCCAACGGCTGCCCCCGTTATCGGGCCCCCAAGGTGCTGTTTGGCACAAAAAAAGGTGGTACCACGAGCCCTCTCGTCCTTTTGGCGGGAGGGCCTTTTTTATTAAAAATACAAAGGAGAATGAGCATGGAACAGTACAACGCTTTGGCCGTTTTAAAGGAGCGCGGCTTTATTGAGCAGATGACCCACGAGGACGAAATCGAGGAGCTGTTTAAAAAGGGCGGGTTCACGTTTTATATCGGCATCGACCCCACCGCCGACAGCCTGCACGTTGGCCACTTTTTAACGGTTATGGCCATGGCCCACCTGCAAAAGGCCGGTTGCCGGCCCATTTGCCTGATGGGCGGCGGCACCGCCATGGTCGGCGACCCCTCCGGGAAAACCGATATGCGGAGCATGATGACCACCGAGACCATCGACCACAACGTAGAGTGCATCAAAAAGCAGCTGTCCCGGTTTATCGACTTTTCCGACGACAAGGCCATTATCGCCAACAACGCCGACTGGCTGCGGCACCTGAACTACATTGAGTTTTTGCGGGACGTGGGCGTGCATTTTAATGTAAACAAAATGCTGGCTGCCGAGTGCTTTAAGGCCCGGATGGAAAAAGAGGGCGGCCTGACCTTTTTGGAATTTAACTACATGCTGATGCAGGGCTACGACTTTTACGAGCTGCACAAGCGCTACGGCTGTGTCATGCAGCTGGGGGGCAACGACCAGTGGTCCAACATCATCGCCGGGGTCAACCTCATCCGCAAAAAGGACCAAAAGCCCGCTTACGGCATGACCTTTAAGCTGCTGACCAACAGCGAAGGCGTAAAGATGGGCAAAACCGTAAAGGGCGCCGTGTGGCTGGATCCCGCCAAAACCTCCCCCTACGAGTTTTACCAGTATTGGCGCAACATTGGTGACGCCGATGTAGAAAAGTGCCTGGCCCTGCTGACCTTCCTGCCCATGGACGAGGTACGCCGCCTGGGCGCTTTGGAAGGCAGCGCCATCAACCAGGCCAAGGAAGTGCTGGCCTTTGAGCTGACCCAAATCGTCCATGGCACCGCAGAAGCCCAAAAGGCCCAGGAGGCCGCCCGGGCCCTGTTTGGCGGCGGCGGCGCCGGAGGCTCCATCCCCACCACCGAGATTTCCGCATCCGAGCTGGGAGAGGGGCTGGATATTTTGACCCTGATGCAAACCGCCAAGCTCATCCCCTCCCGGGGTGAGGGCCGACGGCTGGTGCAGCAGGGCGGCGTCAAGGTCAACGAGAAAAAGGTGGAAGCCTTTGATCAGGTTTTTGGCCCCGCCGACTTTGTAGACGGTACGCTGATGATTCAAAAGGGAAAAAAGGGCTTCCATCAGTTTAAGCTGGTATAAGCCCGCCCAAAAGCCCGCAACGGCCGCATCTTGCTGCGGCCGGGATTTTCAAACAAATCCCCCCGGCTTATCCAAGCGCTATGCCTTTTCCCCTTTGGCAACCAAAAAGACCCGGTATAGACGGGTGTCCGTAAAACAGTTAATCCTCCGTATGGCTTAGACCATGCGGAGGATTTGTTTATGTCTAATCTT
>CAKTER010000168.1 GCA_934552695.1 uncultured Eubacteriales bacterium | reverse complement strand
GGCCGGTGGAGGCCGGTGGGCTGGTTTTGGCCTCGGCCGGGGAGTGCGCCGGGGCCGGGGCGTGGGGACAAGCCCCGGTGGGAGAAGGGCCGCAACCCCGGGGGAGCCGCCCCGTTCAGCTGCAAAAGGCCAGGGTACGATAAGAGGAAACGACGGGCGGGCGTAGTGGGAGAGCTGCGCCTGTTTTTGTTTTTAACAAGGAAGAAGCAGACGGAGAAGAGAGGGAAGAGAAAGGAGAAAAGAAAATCGGCGGGGATACGGCGCAAAGGGCCGCCGGAGAATTCAAAAAACCAATGAAAATGGTTGACAAAATCATACGAAAGGAGTATGTTAATGATAAAGATACCCCCCCGGGGTGGGGGTGCTTAGGAATCAAATGCCCGGTTTGAGGAATGCTAGGGAGACAAGGGGTTCCCAACCGGTTCGGGCCGGACGCAACCCTTGGAGAGGGCGAGAAGCAAAGCCCGGAATGGGAAAGCCGGTGCAAAAGACGGTAAAACACAGAGCCGCAGCCTGGCAATGGCGGCCCTGCGGCGATAGTCCCGGGAGCTTCCCGGAAGGAGAGGAATACCATGAAGCAACGATTTGATGTAACGGGGATGAGCTGCTCGGCCTGCTCGTCCCATGTGGAACGGAGTGTGCGGAAGCTGCCGGGGATTACGGTAGCCAACGTGAACCTGATGGCGGGGAAGCTGTATACCGAATACGACGAAACGAAAGTGAACAGCGCCCAAATTATCCAGGCTGTCGTTGACGCCGGGTACGGGGCCACAGTGGCCGACCAGAAGCAGAAGGCGGCGGCGACCGCAGCGCCCTTGGAGGACGCCCAAAAGCAGATGAAGCACCGGCTGCAATATTCCATTGTGTTTTTGGCGGTGCTGATGTACTTTTCCATGGGGCATATGGCAGGGGCGCCGATCCCGGCGGCGCTTTCCAACCCGGCCAACTTTGCGCTGATTCAGCTGCTGTTGACCCTGCCGGTGATGTATTTAAACCGGAAGTTTTTCCAGGTGGGGTATAAAACGTTGTTTAAAGGAGCGCCCACCATGGACTCGCTGGTGGCCATCGGCTCTACGGCAGCGCTGGGGTACAGCGTGTTTGCCATGTTCCAGATTGGCAGCGCCCTCAGCGCCGGGGACATGAGCACAGCCCATCACTACCAAATGGATTTGTATTTTGAATCGGCGGCCATGATTTTAACGCTGGTGACGGTGGGAAAATACCTGGAGGAGCGCTCCAAGGGCAAGACCACCGAGGCGGTAAGCCGTTTGATGGACTTGGCGCCCAAAACCGCCACTCGGATCCGGGACGAACGGGAAAGCGTGATTCCGGTGGAGGACATTCGCCCCGGGGACATTTTGCTGGTGCGGCCCGGGGAAAGCATTCCCGTAGACGGGGTGCTGGTGCAGGGGGGCTCCAGCATTGACGAGTCGGCCTTGACCGGGGAAAGCATCCCCGTGGAAAAGCAGCCCGGCGACCCGGTGATGGCGGCCACCATCAATCGCACCGGGGCGTTTCGGATGGAGGCCCGGAAGGTGGGGGACGAGACCACGCTGGCCCAAATTATCCGGCTGGTGGAGGACGCCACGGCCTCGAAGGCGCCCATCTCCCGGTTGGCCGACAAGGTGGCGGCGGTGTTTGTGCCGGTGGTGATGACCATTGCCCTTATCACGGCGGTGGCCTGGCTCCTTGCCGGGGCTACGCCCTCCTTTGCCCTGTCTACCGGCATTGCGGTGCTGGTGGTCTCCTGCCCCTGCGCTTTGGGGCTGGCTACGCCGGTAGCCATTATGGTGGGCACCGGGAAAGGGGCCGAGCTGGGGGTTTTGTTTAAGACCGCCAACGCCTTGGAAAGCTTAAAGCACGTGACCACCGTGGTTTTGGATAAGACCGGCACCATTACCGAGGGCAAACCGGCAGTAACCGATGTTTTGCCGGCTGCGGGGATAACAGAAACCGAGCTGCTTACGGCGGCCGCCTCTCTGGAGGCATCCTCCGAGCATCCGCTGGCGGAGGCCGTGACCCGCAAGGCCCAAGAAGAGGGGCTGGTGCTGGAGCCGGTGACGGACTTTGAAGCCTTGCCGGGCCGGGGGTTGCGGGGCAGCCTAAACGGCCGGACGTATTTGGCCGGGAACAGCCGGTTGATGGGCGAAAACGGGATTTCTCTCGGCGAACAAGGCGAAGCGCTGGCCCGGCAGGGGAAAACGCCCCTGTACTTTGCCGCCGCCGGCCGCCTGCTGGGTACGGTGGCGGTGGCCGATGTGGTAAAGCCCGACAGCAAGGCGGCGGTTGCCCGGTTGCGGGCCATGGGCCTAAAGGTGATGATGCTCACCGGCGATAACAAGCAAACGGCAGAGGCCATCCGGGAAAGCGTGGGCATTACCCAGGTGCGGGCCGAGGTGCTTCCCGGGGACAAGGAAGAGGAAATCCGGAAGCTGCAGGAGGCCGGGGAAAAGGTGGCCATGGTAGGCGACGGCATCAACGACGCTCCGGCGCTGGCCCGGGCCGAGGTGGGCATTGCCATTGGGGCAGGCACCGATGTGGCCATCGAGTCCGCCGACGTGGTGCTGATGAAAAACAGCCTGATGGATGTGCCGGTGGCGGTGGAGCTGAGCCGGTCGGTGATTCGAAACATTAAAGAAAACCTGTTTTGGGCCTTTTTTTACAACTGTATTGGCATTCCGCTGGCGGCGGGGGTGCTCTATCCCCTGTTCCAGCTGCGGCTGACCCCCATGTTTGGGGCGGCAGCCATGAGTTTAAGCTCGGTATGCGTGGTTTCCAACGCCCTGCGCCTGCGGTTCTTTAAGCCGAAGGCACAGGTAATCCCCGAAGCCATCGGCGTACTGCCGGGGGCCGGGACGGGAACCGGAGAGACCAAAGAGACCTTGCGAGAGAACACACAAAAAGGAGAGAGTAAAATGACAAAGGTAATGAACATTGAAGGAATGTCGTGTATGCACTGTGCCGCCCGGGTGGAAAAGGCCCTGAATGCCCTTGGAGTGACCGCCAAGGTGGACTTGGAGGGCAAAAAGGCTACGGTGACCCTGGATAGCCCCGTTTCCGACGAGGCCCTGAAAAAAGCCGTGGAGGATGCCGGCTACGACGTGGTCGGCCTGCAATGAGGGGCGATAAGGATTTGGTGCTGCGGCTGCTGCGGACAGCCGCCGGCCAAATCAACGGCATTATGAAAATGGTGGAGGACGACCGGTATTGCATCGATGTTTCCAACCAGCTGATGGCTACGGAGTCCATTTTAAAAAAGGCCAACCGGGAAGTTTTGCGGGGGCATTTGGAGCATTGCGTGAAGGACGCCTTTGCCGCCGGGAACGGCGAGGAAAAGGTGGGGGAGATTTTAGACCTCTTGACTAAAATGACCAGTTAATTGGGCAAAAATTGTATAGAACAGCCGAATTTTCAAAACTTAAACGCTTTTTCTTGTCAAAGCACAATTTTGTGTTTATAATGTTAAAACATCAAGATCTTTTAGGAGGAAGCGTTATGGAGGACAAACAGCGGTTGATCCGTTTAGAAGAAAACGGAACGCTTGCGTTTGGGGACTTTCGGCTACAAACCAAACAGAAGGTCTTGGAT
>CAKTER010000167.1 GCA_934552695.1 uncultured Eubacteriales bacterium | reverse complement strand
TACCAGACCATGCTGCGGAACAACGCCGCCAATCTGTCCCAGGGCCAGCGGCAGCTGATCGCCATTGCCCGGGCGGCGGTAGCCGATCCGCCGGTGATGATTTTGGACGAGGCCACCTCCTCCATTGACACCCGGACGGAGCTGCTGGTGCAAAAGGGCATGGACGCCCTGATGGAGGGCCGGACGGTATTTGTGATTGCCCACCGGCTGTCTACCATCCAAAACAGCGACGCCATTATGGTGCTGGATCACGGTTCCATCATCGAGCGGGGCGACCACGACCAGCTGATGGCGGAAAAAGGCGTGTACTACCGTCTGTATACCGGCGCACTGGAAATGGACTAAACGCAGCGGAACCATTGCAGAACAGAAGAAGCAGGCAGGGCCTTGGGGCCGGGCCTGCTTTTTTGCAGGAATTAAACCGCAGAGGGCGGGACAGGGAAGAAAAACAGGAAATTTGTGGAAAGTGTGAAGATTTGCGAAGTAGGACTTGCCAAGCGCCCCAAAACTCTCTATAATGGTTAAGGCTGGTTTGACCAGAGAAGTTTACGGTTTATGGGAGGAAGATTGGATGAATCAAACGGATGGATCGATTCGGGATGCCCGGGCACTGGGAATCCCCAAGATGCTGCTGCTGGGGATTCAGCACATGTTTGCCATGTTTGGGGCGACCATTTTGGTGCCGATTTTGGTAAACGGCTATTTCGGCGGTCAGCTGACGCACGCATTAACGGTTCAGGTCACCTTGTTCTGTGCAGGCTTTGGGACGTTGCTGTTCCACCTTTGCTCCCGGTTTAAGGTTCCCGCATTCTTGGGTTCGTCCTTCGCATTTTTAGGCGGATTCTCCACGATTGCCGGACTGGAAACCGGGATATTTTATGGGATGCCCATGGACGAAAAGGTGCTTTACGCCTGCGGCGGCGTGGTGGTAGCGGGGCTTTTGTACCTGGTGCTGGCCCTTATCATCAAACTGGTGGGGGTACATCGGGTTATGCGGATTTTGCCGCCGGTGGTAACCGGGCCCATCATTATTTGCATTGGGCTGAGCCTGGCGGGTTCGGCCATTACCAACGCCTCGAACAACTGGCTGCTGGCCCTCATTGCGCTGGTGGTTATCATCATCTTTAACATTTGGGGCAAGGGGATGTTTAAGATTATTCCCATCCTGATGGGGGTAGTCATTGCCTACATTGCCGCTCTCATCTTCAATGCCGCCGGGATGACCAATGCCGATGGCAGCGCCATTTTGAACTTCTCTTCCATCGCTTCGGCCAACTGGGTCGGGGTGCCTCCCTTTAAAATTTGCAAATTCGACATTACCGCCATTCTGGTTATGGCGCCCATTGCGCTGGCGACCATGATGGAGCACGTGGGCGATATTTCCGCCATCTCCGCCACGGTGGGCGAAAACTTTATCTCCGACCCGGGTCTGCACCGCACCCTGATTGGCGACGGGCTGGCAACGGCCCTGGCCGGGTTCCTTGGCGGGCCGGCTAACACCACGTATGGGGAAAACACCGGTGTTTTGGAGCTTTCTAAGGTCTACGACCCCCGGGTTATCCGGATTGCCGCTGTGTTTGCCATTATTCTAAGCTTTATCCCCAAGGTTTCGGCCATTATCAGCACCATGCCGGCGGCCATCATTGGCGGCGTCAGCTTTATGCTATACGGGATGATTTCCGCCATCGGCGTGCGGAACGTGGTGGAAAATAAGGTGGATTTGACCAAATCCCGGAACCTGATTATTGCCGCCGTTATCTTTGTGTGCGGCCTGGGCTTTAGCAGCGGCCTGACCTTCCACGTGGGCGAGGTGCCCGTTACCCTCACCGGCCTGGCGGTGGCGGCCATTGCGGGGATTTTGCTGAACATCATTCTGCCCGGCAACGATTATCAATTTGGGGTAAATGCCAGCGGCGACCAAAGCCATGGCGTATATATTACCAGCGATAAGGAACCGAAGGAAAAGTAAACCGCAGGCGTTATAAAAAGAAAGGATTCGGATTATGGAGAACATGGAAAATGTCACAATTTTTACCCATCCCCTGATTCAGCACAAGATTTCCCTGCTGCGGGACAAGCGTACCGGCACCAACGAATTCCGAAAGCTGGTGGAAGAAATCGCAATGCTGGAGGGCTTCGAGGCCCTGGGAGACCTGCCGACCAAGGAGGTCGAGGTGGAAACGCCCATTGAAACCTGTATGACCCCGATGATTTCCGGCCGGAAGCTGGCCGTTGTCCCCATTTTGCGGGCCGGGTTAGGGATGGTATCCGGGATTTTGGCTTTGGTGCCCAGTGCCAAGGTGGGGCACATTGGCTTGTACCGGGACGAGGTGACCCACGAGCCCCATGAATACTATTGCAAGCTGCCCAGCCCCATCGAGGAGCGGACCATTGTGGTTACCGACCCCATGCTGGCTACCGGCGGCTCGGCGGTAGACGCTTTGAACATGATTAAGGAGCACGGCGGCCGGCACATTAAGTTTATGTGCATCATTGCCGCTCCCGAAGGCTTAAAGCGGCTGCACGAGGCCCATCCCGATGTTCAGATTTATGTGGGACATTTGGATCGGGAGCTGAACGAGAATGCCTACATTTGCCCCGGGCTGGGGGATGCGGGCGACCGGATTTTTGGCACGAAATAAAACGGGTGGCTGCCCGGGAAAAAACGCCTCATTGGTTTTGACCAGTGGGGCGCTTTTTTGCGAGGGGGCGTTGATGGGCCCGGCAATGGCCCCTAAGAGAACGGTGGGGCGCCGGAAAAGGCACGGCCGTAGAGCCTTTGCCGGTTTACAGGAAGCTGCGAATGCGGTATAATTATTTTATGTGCGGTTTTGTGCCGGGGGGTGCAAGCCGCCGGAGCGTGTGAAAAACGGGAGGATACCAACATGAACTACGATGTGATTATTGTCGGCGCCGGCCCCGGCGGGATATTTTCGGCGTATGAGCTGATGAAGCAAAAGCCGGAGCTGAAGGTGGCTGTGTTTGAGACCGGCTTCCCGCTGGAAAAGCGCCATTGCCCCATTGTGGAGGGTAAGGTGAAAAACTGTATTAAATGTAAAACCTGCGGGATTATGAATGGTTTTGGCGGTGCCGGTGCCTTTTCCGATGGGAAGTACAATATTACCAACGATTTTGGCGGCACTCTGTACACCCATATCGGCCGGGAGAAGGCCATGGAGCTGATGCACTATGTGGACGATATTAACATCAGCCACGGCGGCGAGGGGACCAAAATGTATTCTACGGCGGGGACCCATTTTAAAAAGGTATGCTTGCAGCACAAGCTGAACCTGTTGGACGCTTCGGTGCGGCATTTGGGTACGGACATCAATTATATTGTGTTGTCTAACCTGTATGCCGAGCTGAAGGATAAGGTGGATTTCTTTTTTAACACCCCGGTGGAAAAAATCGAGGTGGTGGACGGCGGCTATCAGGTGGATTATCCGAACGGCCATGCCGACTGCACCTATTGTATCGTTTCGGTAGGCCGGAGCGGCAGTAAGTGGATGGAAACCGTATGCAAGGAGCTGGAGATTCCCACCAAGTCCAACCGGGTAGACCTGGGCGTGCGGGTGGAGCTGCCCGCCGTCATCTTCTCCCACC
>CAKTER010000166.1 GCA_934552695.1 uncultured Eubacteriales bacterium | reverse complement strand
GTGGCTTCGGGGGTGCGCCATTGGTTTTTTTTGGCCCGGGATTTATCGCTGGCCATAAGACAGAACAGCACCAGATTAACGGCAAAATAGAAAGCCAAAATGGCGATGGCCAGAGGGGTGCTCATCGCAGCATATTCCTCCAGTCCAAATCGCCCCGGTCCAGAGCCAGCAGCAAGACCTCCGCCGTGGCCAGATTGCTGGCCAAGGGGATGTTATGCAGGTCGCAAATCCGCAGCAGGCTGTTGATGTCGGGCTCGTAGTGGTTGGGGGAGATGGGGTCCCGCAAAAAGATTACCAGGTCGATGTCGTTGTTGGCCACCTGGTTGGCCAACTGCTGCTCGCCCCCCAAGGGCCCGGCCAGGTATTTGTGGACGGTGAGGTTGGCGGCAATTTCCACCAGACGGCCGGTGGTACCGGTGGCGTACAGGCTATGTTTGATGAGGATATGCCGGTAGGCGATGCACAGGTTTTCCATCAATTTTTTCTTGTTATCGTGTGCAATCAGGGCGATATTCATGTTTTGCCTCCTTCAAAAATGGAGCGGGACTTCCGTAGGTTGATATTTAAGACCAGGCCGATAGAAATCATATTGGCCCACATGGAGCTGCCGCCGTAGCTGACAAAGGGGAGGGACATCCCCGTATTTGGCAAAAGCCCGGTGGCAACACCACAGTTTACAAAGGTTTGGAAGCCCAGCATGGCAACGACGCCGATCACGATAAGCTGGGAAAAGCTATCACGGCATGCCATTGCTATCAGTATACACCGAAATAAAACAAAAAGTAAGAGGGCAAGCACAAAAATACAGCCGATAAATCCAAATTCTTCCCCGATTACCGAAAAAATGAAGTCGTTGTGAGGCTCCGGCAGGTAGGAAAGCTGGTTGAGGGTGCCGCCGTAGAGGCCCTTGCCGGAAAATTGCCCGCTGCCGATGGCATTGATGGACTTGAGGGTTTGGTAGTAGGTGTTGGAGGAGGGGTCGGGCCGGAAAAAGTCCACAATCCGGTTAATTTGGTGGGGGCGCAGAATTTTATCCATAAGCAGGGGGTCGTCCCGCAGCACGTCGCAAACACAAAGGATGGCCAGAGGTATTACGACGAGGAGGACCCGGCCGATGGTTTTGTAGTGGAGCCCGGCGGCAAAGAGCTCCACAAAGGAGATGAAGAACAGCACCATGCAGGCGGACAGGGAGGGCTGGAGGGCCACCAGACCCACGGGGATTAGAGAAAAGCCGCTATAAATGAGCAGGGTGCGGGTGTCGTTGACCTGTCGCCGGTACTTGCTGAGGTACCCGGCGGAGACCAGGATGGTGATGCACTTGGCGAATTCCGAGGGCTGGATGGAGATGGGGCCCAGCCGGAACCACCGGGTAGCGCCGCTGACTTCCCGGCCAAAAAGCAAAACAGCCGCCAAAAGCCCGAGCTCCAACAGATAAATCCAGAGGGAGAATCGGGCGATTTGCCGGAGATTGACGCTGGCGGCAGCGACCATTAAAACCAGACCGGAGAGGAAGAACAGGATTTGGGAGCGGAAGGAGCCGGGGTCGGCCCCCTGATTGATCCGGGTGGCGCTGCCGATACAGACGATACCGAAGATGGAGAGCACGGCGATGGCGGCGATGAGCCAATAGTCCAGACCGAGCCAGAATTTCTTTTGAAGCGGGTTCATTGCAAAAGCCTTTCCAAAATGGGGAACGGGCCGGGGCGGGTTCCCAAGGGGGTGACGGGGACGAGAGGGTGGGGCAAGGGCATTAGGCCCGGGAATGACGGTGCAGGGACTTGAGAGGAATGGTGGCCAGCAGCTCGGGGCCATCGTAGTCGGCGCCAAAGGGGATGGCCTTGCCACAGCTGAGGGTAATGGCCGGGCGATGGTCACCCTGTTGAAGCTGGAGCAGGGCACCCCCGGCGGGGTCCATATACCCGGCCACGGTTTTCAGCAGGTCGGCGGCCAGCATTTCCAGGGTTTCGGTAGCGCCCTGAGAGCGATCCCGCAGGAGGGCAGACTTGACCCGGCTACGGGCCACGCCGCTGCTGCCGGGGACGGGGGCCTTTTTATGCAGGGACTGGAGGTAGGCGAAAAGGTTCATCGTATCTCACATCCTTCCTGCATGAAGCCATCGTTTGAATACGGAGAACAGGCCCCGGGGGTCGTCCTGGGCCATCAGCGGCACGTCCTCACCCAGCAGCCGGGCGACGATGTTCCGATAGGCCTGTCCGGCCCGGGAGGAGGCCAGCGCTACGGCGGGCTCGCCCCGGTTGGTGGTGACCACGATGCTTTCGTCATCGGGGATGACCCCCAAAATGTCTACGCCCAAAATCTCCTTAACGTCGTCCAGAGAGAGCATATCCCCCCGGCGGACCATGTCCGGCCGCAGCCGGTTCACAATGACCCGGGGCGTTTCCAACCCGTTGGCGGCCAAAAGCCCCACCACCTTATCGGCATCCCGCAGGGAGCTGACCTCGGGGGTGATGACCACCACGGCGTCGTCGGCAGCGGCAATGGCGTTTTTAAAGCCTCGCTCAATCCCGGCGGGACAATCCACCAATATGTAATCGAAATTCTCTTTTTTGAGGTTTTGGATGAGCTTTTTCATTTGCTCGGGGCTAACGGCGTCCTTGTCCCGGCTTTGGGGGGCCGGGAGCAGGTAAAGCCCCTCGTAGCGCTTGTCCCGGATGAGGGCCTGCTTGAGACGGCAATGGCCCTCAATCACGTCTAACAGGTCGTAGACGATACGATTTTCGAGGCCCATCACAATATCCAGGTTACGCAGGCCGATATCGCCATCCACCAAAACCACTCGTTTGCCCCGGAGGGCCAGCCCGCAGCCCAGGTTGGCAGTGGTGGTGGTTTTGCCTACGCCGCCTTTGCCGCTGGTTACAACGATTACTTCGCTCATAGCTATGTTCCTCCTAAGTATTGCGATTTTACAGTTACAACGCCTTACCCTTATGGTAGCAAAAACGGGCGGGCTTTGCATTCCTTTTTCATCGCAAATTCCCGGAGGATTCGGGCGGATTCGGGAGGATTGAAAGGTTTTTGACGATTTTTAGCGGGTCTGAGAGCTTTCGAGGTAGTGGCCGGTCTCGGGCTGGGCATAGAGGCCCAGGTAGGAGGCAATGACCTCTTTCCCCGCTTGTGCGCTGGGGGAGGAGGCGGCGTCGCCATAGGGAATCATAACGGTAACGGCGATTTGGGGATCGTCGAAGGGGGCATAGCCCACATACCACACATGGGAGGAGCGGTTTTCGCCTTCCTCGGCGGTGCCGGATTTGGAGGCCACGGGAATGGGGAAGTCGGCAAACACGTTCCGCAGGGTGCCCTTGCTGCCGGTGGAGACCAGATACATCCCCTGTGTTACGGCGTTTAGGGTGCTTTGGGAAATATCCAGCTGGCTTTCTACCACCGGCTCGGTTTTTTGTACCACCTCTCCGGCGGCGTTTTCGATGCGGTCCAGCAGGTGCATGGTGTAGCGGGAGCCGCCGTTGGCCAACGTGGCAATGTATTTGGCCATTTGGGCCGGGGAGAAGTTGTTGACGGACTGGCCGATGGCCGCCCGGATGGTATCGCCGTCGGTCCAGCGGGTCTGGGTCTCGGTGGCCTCGGGGTTTTGCATTTTGGTAATGTAC
>CAKTER010000165.1 GCA_934552695.1 uncultured Eubacteriales bacterium | reverse complement strand
GTATACCGGGCCTGCTGCATACTCCGCAGGGTAATCCGGCTCATAATATGCTCCTCGGGCTTGTCCTTCACCTGCTCCAACAGCCGGGCCACCTGCCCGGGCTTTAGGGTTTCGGTTTTGGGGATATGGTAGCCATAACGGGAGGCAAAGTCCAGCAGCCGTTCCATCTTTTCGCTGTCGGGGGCCTCGTGGCTGCGGAAAAGAAAGGGCAGGTCCGCAAAACACCCGGCTTGGGCTACGGTTTCGTTGCATACCAGCATAAACTCTTCAATAATACTGGTAGCCACGTTCCGCTCTGCCGGCAAAATATCCAGGGGCTTGCCGTTTTTATCCAGCACCACCTTGCTTTCGGGCAAGTCAAAGTCAATGGCCCCCCGGCGCTTCCGCTTGTCCCACAAAATATCCCGCAACCGGGCCATTCGCTCCAGCAGAGGGACAATCTCCCGGTACTGCTCTCGCAAGGCCGGGTCGTTATCCTCCAAAATCTTTTTTACGTTTTCGTAAGTCATCCGGGCCTTGCTATGAATCACCGACTCCACAATCCGGCTGTCCGTCACCTTGCCCTTCTCGTCAATGTCCATGATGCACGACAGGGTTAGCCGGTCGGTATCCGGGTTGAGGGAACAAATCCCGTTGGAAAGCTTGTGGGGCAGCATGGGAATGACCCGGTCGGCCAAATAAATACTGGTGGCTCGTTCCCGGGCCTCTTGGTCCAAGGGCGAATTTTCGGGGACGTAGTGGCACACATCGGCAATATGAACCCCCAAGCGGAACCCCCCGCCCGGCCGTTCTTCGACCGAAACGGCGTCATCCAAATCCTTGGCGTCGGCCCCGTCGATGGTAATAATCTCCCAATCCCGGAAGTCCTCCCGCCCCGTCAAGTCCTCCGGCGCCACCGCCGTGGGCGTCGCCAAAATCTCGGTTTCCACCTCCGGCGGGAAGGCTGTCGGCAGGTCAAACTGACGGATAATCGATAAAATATCCACCCCGGGGTCATCGGCGTGGCCCAAAATCTCCACCACTTCTCCCCGGGGCAGCTTTCCGTTTTCGGGGTACTGGGTGAGCCGCACCACCACCTTTTGCCCGTTGACCGCCCCGGCGCTGTCCTCCTTGGGAATAAGCACCTCCCGGCACAGCCGGGCCTCGTCGGGCTCTACCAGCCCAAAGCTTTGGTGGTCAACATACAGGCCCACCAGCCGTTGGGCCGCCCGCTCCGTAATCCGGATAATCTCCCCCTCGGGCCCCCGGTTGCCCCGGGCCTTGTGGGTTTGACGGAACAGCACCTGGTCCTTGTGCATGGCCCCCAGGGTTTTCGAGGCGGGAATAAACACATCGGGCGCCCCTTCCTCCTCCCGGCGGATAAAGCCAAAGCCCCGCTGGGAGGCCAAAAACGTCCCCGCCTCCAGCGACAGGGCGGCGGGCCGGAGCAGCTTGCCCCGGCTGCTTTCCACCACTTGCCCCTCCCGCTCCAGCTGGGCCACCAGGGCCCGGAAGGCTTCTCGCTGGTCTGCCGGTACCCCCAGCAGCACGGCCAGCTCCCGCTGCCGCAGGGGCTTGTAATCCGGTTGCGACAACAGCGCCACAATCCCCTCTTTCCGGCGGAGGGTCGCCGCATCCGCTTCGGCCATGCCCTGTTCCCCTTCCCCGAGCCATTCGGTTTCCGGCCGGGCGCCGGCAGCTGGCAAAGCCGTCCGGTGTGCGAGCCTCTCCATCGGCCAAAGCAGCGATTTTTTTCTCCCGGTTTTCTTGCTGCGGGAGCCGGTCCCCGTAGCCGCCCGTTTTGTACTGCTGGCCATACCCGGCCGGGCCGCTCCCTTGCCTTTTTTGCGGCCCCCCAGCGGCTTCTCCCGCTTTTGCTCCGGCTCTGCTTTCCGTTTTTTAGGTGCCGTTGCCTGCGGCTCTGTCGCCGTTTCCGGCCTTTTGGCCTTCTTGCCCGCCGGCTTTTCTTCCGGCGCCGGTTTCGCTTTCCCGGCCCGCCTCGGCTTTTGCTCCGTCGCTTTTTTTCCTATCTCCTCCGGGCCTCTCCCGGTTTTTTGTTCTTTCAAAAAAACACCTCCTGCGCCTTTTGGCGCCTTGCAATATAAAACAGGGCGAAAGGATTTCCCTTTCGCCCCGTATCTGTTTCCTTAAGCCACAAAGTTGATAACCCGCGCCCAAATCCTCAACACAGCGCCGAAAATCTTGGTCAACCGTGCCAGCGAGCCCTCCATGGAGTTCCCCTTGTTCTTGCTCCAATACGAACCCTCGCTGCTGCTGGAAGCACTGATAGCCCCCAACCCGGCAGAGCGGTCGGACTGCAACATGACCAGAACAATCAGAATCACACCAATGACGGCCAGCACGATGGATAAGGCAAACCCAACTGTACTCATAAAAATCCTCCTAAACTTGCCTCATGCAAATTTCAATTGGTATCAGTTTAGCACACTTTAGGCGGACTTGCAACTCTTTTTCGCAATTTCCTCCCGGTCTATTCCCAAAAATCCGCCCCCGGGGAAAGCTCCCGCAAGGAACCGAACCGATAGCCCATCTCTTCATACTTTGTCAACAGCTCATCCAAAATTTCGGCATTGGTGCGGGAGGTCGGGTGTAGCAGCACAATGGCGCCGGGGTGAATGCGGGGCAGCAGCTTGGAAAGCGCCTCCTCCCGGCTGGGCTGGTCCTCTTCCACCCAGTCCCGGTAGGCCAGGGACCAAAACACCGTGGTATACCCCCATTTCTGGGCCTGCTCCAAATTTTGCTCCGAGAACTTCCCCTGCGGCGGCCGGTAGAACTTTTCCAGGGGCTGGCCGGTCATGGCGGTATAAGCCTCCTCCACCTGCCGCAGCTCACCGGCAAAGGCCTCCGGGTCGGTTATGGCGCCCATATCGGGATGGCTCCAGGTATGGTTCCCCACCACATGCCCCGCCTCCGTCATTTTTTTCACCAGCTCCGGCTGGGTGGTCAGGTAGTTTCCCACCAAAAAGAAGGCGGCCGGAGCCTGATGCTTGGCCAGGGTTTCCAAAATCGTTTCGGTATATCCGTTTTCGTATCCCATATCAAAGGTCAAATAGATGATTTTTTCTTCCGTCGGCGCCACATAATAAGCCCCATAGGCCGCCAATTCTTCGGCGCTGGCGTTCCCCACCGGCGGCTGGCCCTCGTCCAAAAACCGAAGCCCCCAGTCCCGGCTTCCCGTCGCTGCGGTCGTCACGGCCTCCCGCAGACGGGCCGCCCGGCACATCCCCCCGGTTACAAGCGCCAAGGCTGTGGCCCACAGCACCACCCGCTGTCCCCGGTTCAAAATCCCCGCTATCCTCACGGGTCACCCCTCCTTTCCCTCAGCCTATGCCCCGACTTTCCCGGGTATGCGGATTGACGAACCTTTCCCAAATATGGTATCCTTATATATAACGCTTACAAAATAAAGGTGGTTTTTATGGCCAATCTCTATAACAACGAAAGCATTACCTCCCTCAAGGGCGCCGACCGGGTCCGGCTGCGGCCCGGGGTCATTTTTGGCTCCGACGGGCTGGACGGCTGCGAGCATTCCTTTTTCGAAATCGTGTCCAACTCCATCGACGAGGCCCGGGAGGGCTTTGGCAACCGTATCAACGTGATTCGGCACAAGGACGCCTCTTTAACGGTACAGGACTTTGGCCGGGGGGTGCCCGTGGACTTTAACCC
>CAKTER010000164.1 GCA_934552695.1 uncultured Eubacteriales bacterium | reverse complement strand
CACCGACAGTCATATCGGTTTCCTTTACATAAGGCTGCTCCAGCAGGCAGAACTCTTTCAGCTCCTTATGCAGACGGCCGGCAATCATCTTCTGGATAATCTCGGGCTTTTTCCCGGCGTTCTTGGGGTCATTCATAGCCTGCTGCGTCAAAATCTCCGTCTCCTTGGCCTTAAACTCTTCGGAGACATCCTCCACAGCCAGGAATTCGGGCTTCAAAGCGGCAATCTGCATGCAGATATTCTTAGCCATTTCGGACACTTCTTCGCTGGCCTTTTCGCAAGCAACCTCCAGCAGTACGCCAATCCGGCCGCCGCCATGGATGTAGGAAACCAGCAGGCCGGGCTCGCCCAGAACGAACTTCTCAAACCGGCGGATGCTCAGCTTTTCGCCAATAACGGCAATCTTCTGGCTCAGGGCCTGCTCCACGGTTACGGAAGTATCGAACTTCCAGGGCTGGGCCAGCATTTCCTCTACGGTGGCAGCGCCGCAGTCGGTGACCTGCTCGGCAACCTGAGCTACATATTCCTGGAATACGGCGTTTTTGGCTACGAAGTCAGACTCGGAGTTGACCTCCACCAAGCAGCCAATGTTCCCTTCGGGATTGATACGAGCGGTTACAACGCCCTCGGCAGCAATCCGGGAAGCCTTTTTGGCCGAGGCAGCCAGGCCCTTTTCCCGCAGATATTCTACGGCCTTGTCCATGTCGCCCTCTACTTCCTGCAGGGCCTTTTTGCACTCCAGCATCCCAACGCCGGTCATTTCTCTCAGTTCTTTTACCATTGCAGCGGTAATAGCCATAACTTTTCCCTCCAAATATAAATGTTAAAAAGGACTTCAACCGATGTACTCAGCCGAAGTCCTGAACTCCTTACGATTATTCGGCTGCGGTGACCTCGGCTTCTTCGGCGGCCTCGTCCATCTGCTCGCCCTGTCTGGCTTCCAGCACGGCGTCGGCAACCTTACCGGCGATCAGCTTTACGGCACGGATAGCGTCATCGTTGCCGGGGATAACATAGTCAATCTCATCGGGATCGCAGTTGGTATCTACAATAGCCACAATGGGGATGCCCAGAGCCCGGGCTTCCTGTACGGCCAGTCTTTCCTTACGGGGGTCAACCACAAACATCATATCGGGCAGACGCTTCATTTCCTTAATGCCGCCCAGGTTCTTCTCCAGCTTTTCCATCTCGTGCATCAGCAGGGCAACTTCCTTTTTGGGCAGAACCTCGAAGGTGCCGTCGGCCTGCATTTTTTCCAGCTGCTTCAGACGGGCAATCCGGGTCTTGATGGTCTCAAAGTTGGTCAGCATACCGCCCAGCCATCTCTGGTTCACATAGTACATACCGCAGCGGTTGGCTTCGTCCCGGATGGATTCCTGGGCCTGCTTTTTGGTACCCACGAACAGCATTTCGCCGCCGTTCTGCATATGCTCGCTGATGGCGGCATAGGCCTCGTCTACCTTCTTTACGGTCTTCTGCAGGTCGATGATGTAGATCCCGTTCCGCTCGGCAAAGATATACTCGGCCATTTTGGGGTTCCACCGACGGGTCTGGTGACCAAAGTGGACACCGGCTTCCAGCAGCTGCTTCATAGAAATTACGCTCATTGTTTTACCTCCTTGGTTTGTCCGCCGCACCGGTTCACCCGCCCCGCCACCCTTTTTGGGGCACCAGCGAAAGCAACACGATGCGTGTGTAATATTTACCGCAAAAAATTATATCACAACACCCGTCCGGGCACAAGTATTTTTTTCTATCCTTTGCGTTTTTCCGTTATTTTTGTGCGCTCTCCCCGGCCTTCGCCTCTTCCTTATCCCGGCTGTACCCGCAGGCCGTGTTGCTGCACACCAGCTTGGGGTTCTTTTTGCCCCGTTCCTCTAAATAACTGCCGCACACCGGGCACTTTTCGGTAGAAGGCTTGTTCCACGAAATAAAGCTGCACGCATCGGGCTGATGCTCGCAGGCATAATACTTCCGGCCCTTTTTCGTTTTTTTGATGAGGACCTTCCCGCCGCACACGGGACAGGGCACGCCGGCGTCCTCCAGAAGCGGCTTGGCGTTTTGGCATTCCGGGAACCCGGGGCAAGCCAAAAACTTGCCGTAGCGGCCATACTTAATCACCATGTTCCGGCCGCATTTTTCGCAGATCACGTCGGTTACTTCGTCCTTAATCTCCACCTTGGAGAGTTTCTCCTGGGCGTTTTCCAACGAGGCCGAAAACCCGGGGTAAAAGTCCCGGATGATTTGCTTCCACTCCCGCTGGTTGTCCTCCACCTCATCCAGCTCCTCCTCCATGTGGGCGGTAAAGCCGGAGTCGGCAATGTCGGGGAAGTAGTCCACCATAATCTCGTTCACGACTTCCCCCAGCTCGGTGGTGTAAAAGGCCTTGTTCTCCTTCACCACATAGTTCCGGTTCTGAATGATGGACAGGGTGGGCGCAAAGGTACTGGGACGGCCTACGCCGATTTCTTCCAGGGTTTTGATGAGGGAGGCGTCGGTGTACCGGGGTGGCGGCTGGGTAAAGTGCTGCTCGCCGGTGACCTCCTCCAGCTGAGGGGTGTCCCCCTTTTGCAAAGAGGGGAAGCGGCTTTGGGCCTCCGGGTCTTCCTCTACATTTTTATATACCGACAAAAAGCCGGGGAAGGTCAACAAATCACCGCCGCTGCGCAGCCGGTAGTCCCCGGCCTGAATCTTCACCGAGTCGGTTTTATATTGAGCCGGAGCCATCTGGCTGGCCACAAACCGCTCCCAAATCAGCTTATACAGCCGGTACTGATCCCGGTTGAGGGAATCCTTCACCGCCTCGGGCAGGCGGTACACATTGGTAGGCCGAATGGCCTCGTGAGCGTCCTGGGCCCGCTTTTTCGAGGCGTAAACCATCCGCTCCTTCGGCAGATATTCGGCCCCCAGCCGCTCACCGATAAAGGCCTTGGCATTTTCGTAGGCCTCGTCGGAAATGCGGGTGGAGTCGGTACGGATGTAGGAAACCAAGCCCACCGTGCCCTCGCCCTGAATATCCACGCCTTCGTACAGCTGCTGCACCACCATCATGGTTTTTTGCGCCGTCAGCCCCAGGTAGCGGCTGGCATCCTGCTGTAAGGTGCTGGTGATAAAGGGCGGCGGCGGATTTTTGGTTTTGGTACCCGTTTTAACCTCTGTTACCTCGAATTCCGCCTGTTTAAGAGCCGCCAGCACCGCATCGGTTTCCGCCTTGGTTTTCAGCTCCAGCTTGCCGTTTTCATCGCCGCTGAGCCGGGCGGTAAAGGGCTTTTTCTCCCCATCCACCAGCCGGGCCTCCACCGTCCAGTATTCCTCGGGGACAAACCGGTTAATCTCGTCCTCCCGCTCGCACAGCAGGTGCAGGGCAACCGACTGGACCCGGCCGGCGGAAAGTCCTTTTTTTACCTTTGTCCACAGCAGACGGCTGATGGAATAGCCCACCATCCGGTCCAGCACCCGGCGGGCCTGCTGGGCGTCAATCAGGGCCATGTCCAAATCCCGGGCGTTTTTAATGGACTTTTGCACGGCACTTTTGGTAATTTCATTAAAGGTAATCCGGCTGAAGTTTTTGTCCTCCAGCTTAAGCGCCGCCTTCAGGTGCCAGGAAATGGCTTCTCCTTCGCGGTCCGGGTCAGTGGCCAGATAAATCTTATCCACGCTGGCCGCTTCCTTCCGCAGCTTGGCCAGCAGGTCGCCCTTGCCCCGACTGGTCAGAGATTTCGGTTCAAAATCGTGTTCG
>CAKTER010000163.1 GCA_934552695.1 uncultured Eubacteriales bacterium | reverse complement strand
AAAAGCACGCCCGCTTAAACTACGCCCGGGAAATTAACGGCGGCACCCCCTTGATTTTTGACCAGAACCGGTTCGCCTTCCGGCTGCTGACGCAAATCG
This sequence comes from uncultured Eubacteriales bacterium, assembly GCA_934552695.1. Lineage (GTDB taxonomy): Bacteria > Bacillota > Clostridia > Lachnospirales > Anaerotignaceae > CAKTER01. Next base: position 3,644 of record CAKTER010000163.1, on the reverse strand, counting down.
TCGAGGAGGGGCAGGCCACCGGGGAGTTTTCGCCCCAGCTTCCCGCCGACACGCTGGTACAGGTGGTGTTCCGCTACGGCATTGGCTGCTGCGTGTAGTTGTTTGGCGTGCCCGCCGGGGAGCCCCTACAAACGGCCCTGGAGGGGGCTTTGGCCGACTTTGCCCGGGTTTTGGCAACCCTTTCCGCTTAACCTCTTGCTTCTTTCCTTCGTCCAAAAGGGGCGGCGCCCGCAAGCGAGGGTTCGTCCCCCGGCATAATCCCAGATAAATGAAACACAAAAAAGCCTCCGGAAAACCGGAGGCTTTTGGGTTCGCAAAATTACAGTTTCACCACGTTCACGGCTCTGCTCTTGCTGGGGTTCTTGGGATCCTGCTCGACGTCGAAGGTTACCTTCTGGCCTTCGTCCAGGGTCTTGAAGCCGTTGCCCTGAATGGCGGAGAAATGTACGAATACATCGCCGTTGCCGTCATCCTGGGTGATGAAACCAAAGCCTTTTTCGGGGTTGAACCATTTTACCGTACCGCTGCTCATGTTAGTACCTCCTAAAAAATAAAAAGTGTAAAATAGAATGGTCTGGCTGCACAAAAAAATCACATATTTTTATAAATCATCACAGAGCTTCTAATGACTTACAAAAATATGTGAATCATTTGGCACAGTGGAAGACGCTATTATCGTAACACCGAAACCCCAATTTGTCAAGGCTTTCCCCGGGGTTTCCCCATCTTGGCCATTTTGCACAAATTCTTCTTGCCGCACCCGCCGATTCCCAAGGCGAAAACGCCAAAGTCCACAGAAGCCGCCCCATCCCGGCGAACAGACAAAAGGCCCCACCGGAAAATCCGGCGGGGCCAAAGTTTGCAAAAGCTTAAATCACAGTTTGCCGTGCAGCTTCAGCAGGCCAATCAGCATCTTGTCCCGATACTCCTTCAGGGACTCGTTGGTGTTGCCGATTTCGGCAGGACGATTCTTAATGGCTTCCCGCACACCAGCCTCGGCCATGGGAATCCACTCTGCGGGATATTCCTTAAAGTCAGCCATGTCGGCCAGCCACAGCTTAACGGAATCGCCTACGTTGTTGAACAGGCCTTCCAAGCCGCCGGCGCCGCCGCCCAGCTCGAAAATCAGGTTGGGGCCCATAATCCCCCAACGGATGCCAGGGCCAAAGGTTACGGCCTTATCCACATCCTCGATGTTGCAAACGCCGCGCATAACCAGGCAGCACACTTCGCGGTACAGGGCCTGCTGCAGCCGGTTGCTGATAAAGCCCAGGGCTTCCTTCTGCAGAACAACGGGCTCCTTGCCCATCTTGGTGTAGAAAGCCTTGGCCAGGGCCACGGTTTCGTCGCTGGTCTTTTCACCCTTGGTAATCTCTACCAGAGGAATCAGGTGAGGAGGATTGTAGGGGTGGCCGCCGCAGAAACGCTCGGGATGCTTAGCAACCTTGGCAATGTCGGTAATCAGCAGGCCGGAGGTGGAGCTGGAATAAATCGCATCCTCGGGCAGGAACTCTTCCATTTCCTGAACCACGGAATGCTTGTCGGGATAGTTTTCGCGAACAGACTCCTGTACGAACTGAACGTCCTGTACGGCTTCCTTCATGTCGGTAGTGGGATGAATCCGCTCCAGGATGGCAGGAATTTCGGCGTTATCCAGAACGCCGTTTGCGGCCAGCTGCTCCAGATTGCTCTTAATCCGGTCCATGGCCACAGGCAGAGCTTCGGGGAACTTATCGTACAGATTAACCTCCATGCCTTTCAGGGCAAAACCAGTTGCCCAGCTGGAGCCAATCACGCCGCTACCAATGGTAGCTACCTTTTTGATGTCTTCCAGTTTCATAACTATTTCCTCCTTTTCTTCTGCATCCGTTCCGGGCCGGGCTTTTCCGGCCCAAAAAAGCAACGCCGCCCCCAAACCGGGGCTTTGCTTTTGGTGCTGTTTATCACAAACCCTCGGCTCACTGGGCCGAACGGTTAATGAACAAAATCTCGCCGGGCTTGACCAAGCCCAGCTGCTCCCGGGCAATTTCCTCTATGTAAGCATCGCTTTGGTAATAGGCCCGTCGGTTTTCCAGCTCAATGCTTTTGTCGGTCTCCTCGTCGATGGCGGCGGCCACCTGCCGCTGCCGCTCCTGTAGCGCCACAATCTTTTTGTGCTGACGCAACAGGCTGCTGCCGCTGGCCAGACCCACCACGGCCACCAGCGCCAAGGTTAGAATGGCGCCGGAACGTTTTTTGCCTAATCGCTTCGGCTGCTTCATCCCCACGCCCTCCTTTGCTTCGCCATAGGCTCTTTTGCAAAAACCGCCGTTGCCGGCTTCGGTTTTCCTTTATTATTCTTGCACAAATCCGGCCAAAATGCAATAGACTTTTTCGCTTCTTTGCGAAAGAATCGGCCCAACGCCGCACCGGTTTTTTCAGCTGCCGCCCGGGCCACAAAAAAAGCCCCCAAACGTACCGCCAGCCCCGTTGGCACCACCGGCCCAAAAGCCCAAAATACAGCCCGGCCCCGGAGGCCGCCCCCAGCAGGGCAAAAGGCCGCACCTCCCCCTGCCAAAACCGGAACAAATACCCAAACAGCAGCCACAGTGCCAAGGCCCAAAACAGCAGGTCCTCGGCCCCCACCGCCGCCGGGTTGTGGGGCAGGGCCTGCCGCAGTCCCCGAAAGCCGTCAAACACCAGCCCCAACAGCGCCCCCAGGCCCAGCATAGCCAAAAACAGCTTGCCCTGGGCCGCAAACGACAAAATCATGTTAGCGGAACAGCCGGCCCCACAGCGACCGGCCATCGGAGCGGGGGCCCTCCACCGCATAGGTGGCAGCGTCAATCTGCCCGTCCACCAAAAGCTCTCCGGCCTCCACGTCCAACCGGCTAATGTGGAGGCCGCTGCCGCTGAGGGTCAGAATCCCCAGCTCGGTTCCGCATACCACCGTTTCCTCGTCGAAGGAAAGAACCTCCTCCACGCCAACCACCCGCACCCGTTCCCGCTCCTCCAGCAGGATACTGTGCCGCCGCCCGGCCCGTTTGTCTTCCCCCATGCTGCGCCTCCTCCCACTTTGTGACAGTATATGGCCAAAAGCGGTGGCTTAGACCAGAGGCGTCTTATCTATGGGCTTGGGGGGTGTTTTTCCTTACAGCAGGAAGGGAAATCCCGCTTCCCTTCGTCCGGTATCAGCAGCGGTGCAAAATCCAGCCCAGGGCATCGCCAATGACTTCGTCCCGGCAATATTCGTTAAAAATCTCGTGGAACAGGCCGCCGTAAATCTTCATCTGCTTATCCGCAGACCCGCAGTCCCGGAACAGTTCGGTGGTGCATTCCACCCCCACCAGCCCGTCCTTTTCGCCGTGGAGCATCAGCACGGGATAGCAAAAATCCTGTTTGTGGTGGGCAAACCAGCCCAGCCCCTCGCCCAGGGCCATCACCAGCCCCACGGTATAGGTTTTGGCATTTAAGGGGTCGGCAGCATACTGGTCCACCACCTCCGGCACCGAACACACGCCGGGCCCCAGCTGGTTGGGCAGCTTGGTATGGGGATCGATCCCGGCGGGAATTTCCGCCTGCAAGCCCCCATGGACGCCGGTTTTGGCGCCGCTGAGGACAATGCCCGAAAGCCCCTTTTGGGGATAGGCCGCCCCATACAAGGC
>CAKTER010000162.1 GCA_934552695.1 uncultured Eubacteriales bacterium | reverse complement strand
GGTAGGTATTGTTGGCGCCGGTATCATGGGCAGCGGCATTGCCCAAACCACGGCTGTAGCCGGGTTTCAGGTTGTTGTAAAGGATATTAAGATTGAGTTTTGCGAAAAGGCACAGGCCCAGATTAAAAAGAATCTGGATAAGCTGGTTGCCAAAGGCAAGATGGATGCCGAGAAGGCTGCGGCCGCTTTGGCAAACATCTCCATCACCGTAGACACCAAGGATTTGGCCGACTGCGATTTGGTCATCGAGGCCGCTTCCGAGAACATCGAGATTAAAAAAGGCGTGTTCAAAGAGCTGGACGCTGTTTGCAAGCCCGAAACCATTCTGGCTTCCAACACCTCTTCCATTTCTACCACGCTGATGGCCGGGTTTATCAACCGCCCCGAAAAGTTCATCGGGATGCACTTCTTTAACCCCGTGCCTGTTATGAAGCTGGTGGAGCTGATTCGCGGCTATCTGACTGCCGACGAGACCGTTGCCGCCGCCCACGAGTTTGCTCTGGCCATTGGCAAGGATCCCATCGAAGTGAAGGAAGGCCCCGGCTTTGTGGTAAACCGGATTCTGTGCCCCATGCTGAACGAGGCGTTCTTCGTTCTGGAAGAAGGTCTGGCTACCCCCGAGGACATCGACAAGGGGATGCAGTTGGGCTGCAACCACCCCATGGGCCCTCTGACCCTGGCCGATATGGTTGGTCTGGATACCCTGCTGTCCATTATGGATATCTTTGTGGCCGAGACCGGCGATCCCAAGTACCGGGCTCCCCGGCTGCTGCGTCAGCTGGTACGGGCTGGCCATTATGGCAGAAAGACCGGCAAGGGCGTGTACGACTACACGAAGTAAGCGAAACTACCATAAGAAAAGAGCCCAGACCAATGGTTTGGGCTCTTTTTCTACAAGGGAGGAAAGGAAGGAAAGGGGAAAGGAGAGCGGATGGATTTTTCGATTTCAACCCGGCAGAGGGAGCTTTTGGATAGGCTGGACACTTTTTTGGACGGCTGCGGGTTTGACCGGGACTATTTTTTGGCTTGCGAGACGGAAAAGCAGCCCCCAAGGGCGTTTGGGCAGGCCCTGGCCCGAGAGCTGGGCCCCTACTTTTTGCCGCAGGCGGCGGGGGGAGAGGAGGCCGATTTGCTGACCTTGGCCTTACTGACGGAACGGCTGGGGCAGCGGGGATTCCCCTGCGGGATGCTTTTAAACCTGTTGCAGGCCCGGGACATGCTGGCGCTGGGCACGCCGGAGCAGCAGGCCCGGGTGTTTGCCTATCTGCGGGAGCAGGGGGGCCAGTGCTTTAGCTTTGGCATTACCGACGGGCCGGAAAAAACCATGCTTTCGGCCGGGGCGGACGGTCTGGTGCTGAACGGGCACAAGGCCTATGTGTCCAACGGGTTGACGGCGCCGTTTGTAATGGTGCTGGCCCGGGAAGGAGAAGCGGAGGGGGCCTCGCTGGTACTGCTGCCCCGGGATTGCCCGGGGATGGTTTGGAAGCCCTTGGGCCGCAGCGGTTTGGACGGGGAACTGGTTTTGGAAGACGTGCGGGTGGCCTCCGACGCCCGGCTGGGGAAGCCCGGGGAGGGGATGGCGCAAATTGCCGCCCATATGGAGCTGGAGCGGTTTGTGTTGGCGGCGGTCTGCCTGGGGCTGGCCCGGTGCGCCGCCGATGAGGCCCGGGCGGCGGTAAGGGCCAAAGCGCAAAAAAAGCCCCTTGGGGACGGGGGCCTGATACAGGAGCGGCTGGTGGAGATGGAGCTGCGGCTACGGACGCTGGCGCTTTTGGTGTACGAAACCGCCTGGAAGCTGGACAACGGCACCGCCCAAAAGGAGGACATTCCCCTGCTGAAGCTGTACGCTGCCCGGGAGGGGTTTGCCGTGGCCGATATGGCCATGCAGCTGCTGGGGGGCAAGGGCTTTGCCGATACCAGCCGGGTGTTTGCTTGCTGGAAGGAGCTGCGGGGCTACCGAATTGGCGGCGGGGCCGACGAGGTGATGATCCGGCTGGCGGGAAAACGGCTGCTGGGCGAATGAGGGCAGAGTCCGTAAACAAAAAAGAAACGCCTTGGGGGCAGGGGAACCTGTGCCGGGGCGTTTTTTGTGTGGAAGAAAGGGAGAGGAGGAGGAAGGGCGAAGGGAAAGGGGGGCTGGCAAAAAAGAGAGGGGGCAAAGGAAAGAGAAAAAGAGAGGGGGAAGGGGAAAACGGGCGCAAAAAAACCGGGCCCGCAGGCCCGGCGTAGGTCGAAAGAAATTTAGTAAACGGAAGCGGCGGATTGCAAAAGCTCCTCCGGCAGGGTGAGGCCGATGCTATCGGCATAGGTCTGGCTCAGCACCAGCTTGGTATCCTGCACCACCTCCACAGGGGTGGTGGCGGGGTCGGCCCCTTCCAAAATCCGGACAGCCATTTGTCCCGATTGGTAGCCCACGTCGTAGTAGTCGAAGGCTACGCTACCCAAAGCGCCTTCCTCTACCATGGCGGCGGCGCCCACCACCAGCGGCAGCTTGTGCTCCACACAAATCTGGTTGACCTGGGGCATGGCCGAAGCCAGGGTGTTATCCACGGGGATGTACAGGGCGTCAACTTTTTGAGCCAGGGCCTCCAGGCTTTGAGGAATGTCATTGACATTGGTGACGGTGCCGGTTTCGTAGGGGACGCCAACGCTATCCAGATAGGCCAGGGCGTTGTTGACCTGCACCTGGGAGTTGACCTCGCTGGAGCAGTAGGCTACGCCCACAGTGCTGCCTGCGGGGATAAGCTGTAGCAGCAGCTCCAGCTGCTTATCCACGGGGGTCTCGTCGCTGACGCCGGTCACGTTGCCGCCGGGGGCGTCGTTGCTGGCTACCAGGCCGGCGGCCTCCATATCGGTCACAGCGGCGGCCACAATGGGGATTTCGGTGGTTTCGGCAGCGGCGGACTGGCAGGCCGAGGTGGCAATGCCGATGATGAGGTCGCAGTTATTGGAAACGAACTGCTGGCTGATGGTTTTGAGGTTGGACAGGTCGTTTTGTCCGTTCAGGTAGGTGATGGCGATGTTTTCGCCGTCCACATAGCCCTGGTCGGCCATCGCGGCGATAATCCCTTCGTAAATCTCATCCAGAGAGGCGTGTTCCAGCTGCTGGATGATGCCGATTTGATAAGGTTCGGCCGGGGTCTCGGTCTGCTGCGTGTTTTTATCCCCGGTGGAAGTATCGCCGGTTTGGGAAGAAGAGCAGCCGGACAAAGCCAGCAGGGCGGCCAGAGAAAGAGAGGCCAAAGTACGTTTTTTCATAAGGAACCTCCTCGAGCAGTTAAATCAGTTCGATACAGTGTGAAAGTGCTTTCTCTATATTACTCGCTTTGGGGCGGCTTGTCAAATATCTTTGGGCCGAGTATAATAAAGACAGCTTGAAAAAACCGGAAGGGAGGCAGGGCATGAGCGGAGACCTGATTTGGGTAGGGCTGCTGGGGGCCATTGGCTGTGTGGCGGCCAAGCGCACCAATACGTTATATTGGCTGGTCAGCACCGGCTGGTGTCTGCTGTACCTGTGGGTGGCTCGGTATCCGGCCAGCGAAAGCGGGATTCGGGAGCTGCTGCTGGCGGTAATGCTGTTGTTTGCGTTTTCGTGCGTCCCGGCGTTGTTTGGGCTAAAGCTTTGGAACTTTCACAGCCGGAAAAAACGGCGGAAGAACGTATTTTGGGCGATTTGGTGGCTGTTTTGCTCCCTGTTGGCGCTGGTTACGCTATTGCAGGACGATGTGCTGGATTATGTGACGGCGCTGAAC
>CAKTER010000161.1 GCA_934552695.1 uncultured Eubacteriales bacterium | reverse complement strand
AATCTTTTGGTTTTTACACGGCCCCGGTATCTTTATCTCGTAAGCAGCAAGCAAAGAAAACGAGAAGAAAAAAGGAGAATCCATATGAAAAAATTTTTAGGTCTGGTACTTGTCGCCGCCATGGGGGTTGCCGCCCTCACCGGCTGCTCCAACGGGAACGCCGATAGCAACGGGGCTTCCGACAGCAACACCCAGCAGGGGACCCAGCAAGATGACAGCAGCAACGACAACAACGCTTCCGCCCTCAGCGGCACCGTTTCCACCGACGGCTCCACCTCCATGGAAAAAGTGATTGGCGCTTTGGGCGAAGCTTTTGAAGCCGAAAACCCGGATGTAACCTTTACCTATAACCCCACCGGCTCCGGCTCCGGCATCACCGCCGTATCCGAAGGCCGCTGCGACATCGGCCTGTCCTCCCGGGCGCTGAAGGAGGAGGAAAAGGCCGGGGGCCTTACCGAAACCATTCTGGCCCTGGATGGCATCGCCATCATCGTGAACCCCGAAAACCCGGTAGCCGATTTGAGCATTGACCAGATTGCCAAGATTTACACCGGCGAAATTACCAACTGGAAGGACGTAGGCGGCAGCGACGGCGAGATCGTCCTCATCGGCCGGGAAGCCGGCAGCGGCACCCGGGACGGCTTTGAATCCATCACCGGCACCAAGGACAGCTGCCAGTACCGGCAGGAGCTGACCTCCACCGGCGACGTTATCACCACTGTGGCCCAAAACCCCAACGCCATCGGCTACGCCTCTCTGGCCTCCATTAAGGACACCGTTAAGGCTCTGTCGGTAGACGGCGTCACCCCCAGCGAGGACACGGTCAAGGACGGCAGCTACGCCGTACAGCGGCCCTTTGTGCTGGTGACCAAGACCGACGCCAAGCTTTCGGAGGTAGCCCAGGCCTTCTTCGACTACGCCACCTCCGCTGCTGCCGCTCCCCTCATCTCTGCTGCCGGGGCGGTAGCCGCCAACTAAATCTCCGGTCATTCCGGCGGCATTCTTTCGCAGGATGCCGCCCTTTCCTTAAATGAAAGGTAAAATTTATGAAAAATCACGCAACGGCAACCGCACCGCCGGCCCCGCCAAAGGCCCCGTCCCTCACCAAAGCCCACGCGCAGGCCTCCGAAAGCGTCATCCATCTCATCTTTTTGATTTTGGGGCTCATCACGGTAGGCTGCGTCCTGCTCATCACTGTGTATCTGGTAATCTCCGGCATCCCGGCCATCCGGCAGATTGGCCTGGGGGACTTCCTGCTGGGGAAGGTCTGGGCCTCCACCGAGACCCCGCCCCAGTTCGGTATCCTCCCCTTTATCCTTACCAGCGTTTACGGCACCGCCGGAGCCATTTTGCTGGGCGTCCCCATTGGGTTCTTTTCCGCCGTGTATTTGGCCAAGCTGGCCCCGCCCCGGCTGCGGGCGGTAGTGGAAACTGCCGTCAGCCTGCTGGCCGGCATCCCCTCCGTGGTCTATGGCCTGGTGGGTATGCTGGTGCTGGTGCCCGGTATCCGCAAGCTCTTCCACGTCCCCGACGGCTCCAGCCTGCTGGCGGCCATCATTGTGCTGGCCATTATGATTTTGCCCTCCATCATCAAGGTCTCCATGACGGCGCTGGAGGCCGTCCCCCCGGAATACGAGGACGCCTCGCTGGCCTTGGGCGCCACCCCCATCGAAACCTACTTCCGGGTATCGGTGCCCGCCGCCAAAAGCGGGATCGCCGCCGCCATTGTGCTGGGGGTAGGCCGGGCCATTGGCGAGGCCATGGCCGTCATCATGGTTTCGGGCAACGTAGCCAATATGCCCTCCCTGTTCCAAAGCGTGCGGTTTTTGACCACCGCCGTGGCCAGCGAAATGTCCTACGCCGGGGCCGGTCTCCAGCGGCAGGCCCTGTTTTCCATTGCGCTGGTGCTGTTTTTGTTCATTATGCTCATCAATGCACTGCTGAATTTCTGCCTAAAGCGCAGCAAGGAGGGTTGATATGGAAAAGCAACGGATTTCCGGCAAGCGCCGGGCCTATATCGGAAGCATGAAAGCCCTGATGGGCATTTCGGTAGCCCTCGCCTGCGCTCTGGTCCTGTTCCTCATCGTCTATGTGCTGCAAAAGGGGCTGCCCCACCTAAGCTGGGAGCTGCTTTCCACCAAGCCCAGCTACCTAACGGACACCATCGGCATTTTGCCCGATGTTTTAAACACCGTTTACATCCTCATCGCCACGCTGGCCATTGTGCTGCCGCTGGGGGTGGGGGCGGCCATTTACCTCACGGAGTACGCCGCCAGCAAAAAGCTGGTAGCCGCCATCGAATACGCCGCCGAGACCCTGTCGGGCATCCCCTCCATCATCTACGGCCTGGTGGGCATGCTGTTTTTTTGCCAGTTTTTAAACCTAAAAACCTCGCTTTTGGCCGGGACCCTCACCCTGGTGGTGATGAACCTGCCCACCATCATGCGCACCACCCAGGAGAGCCTGAAAACCGTGCCCCAGAGCTACCGGGAGGGCGCCTTTGGACTGGGGGCCGGAAAGTGGCGGGTCATCCGCACCGTGGTACTGCCGGGGTGTGTGGACGGCGTAATTACCGGCTGCATTTTGTCGGTGGGCCGGGTGCTGGGCGAGACCGCCGCCCTGCTGTATACCGCCGGGTTTGCCCATGCCCTGTACAGCTTTATCCCGGGCCTGAAAAACGCCGGGGCCACCCTCACCGTTGCCCTGTACGTGTACGCCAAGGAGCAGGGGGAATTTCAGGTAGCCTTTGCCATCGCCTCCCTCCTGATGCTCCTCACCCTGCTCATCAATCTGGCCGCCATTCTGGTGGGCAAATATTTTAACAAAAGGAGAAGCCTATGAACCCCATTCTCTCCGTAAAGGACTTGTGCCTGTGGTACGGAAGCACCCAGGCCCTGAAACATATCACCCTGGACTTGCCCGAAAAAAGCATTACCGCCCTCATCGGCCCCTCGGGCTGCGGCAAGTCCACCTTTTTAAAAACCCTAAACCGGATGAACGATTTGGTGCCGGGAGTGAAGATTACCGGCCGGGTAGAATACCGGGGCCAAAATAGTTTTGACCCGGCGGTAAATGTGAACGAGCTGCGCCGGCAAATCGGCATGGTATTCCAAAAGCCCAACCCGTTCCCCATGAGCATTTACGACAACATCGCCTACGGCCCCCGCACCCACGGGATTACGGGCCGGGCCCAGCTGGATGCGATTGTGGAGCGCTCCCTAAAGGACGCCGCCATTTGGGACGAGGTCAAGGACCGGCTGAAAAAATCGGCCCTGGGGCTTTCCGGCGGGCAGCAGCAGCGGCTGTGCATTGCCCGGGCCTTGGCCGTGGCGCCCGACGTGCTGCTGATGGACGAGCCCACCAGTGCTTTGGACCCCATCTCCACCTCCAAGATTGAGGAGCTGGCCATGGAGCTGAAGGAAAAATACACCATCATTATCGTGACCCACAATATGCAGCAGGCCGTCCGGATTTCGGACTGCACCGCCTTCTTCCTGCTGGGGGATTTAGTGGAGTTTGGCAACACCGAGCAGCTGTTCTCCCAGCCCCGGGATAAGCGGACGGAGGATTACATTACAGGGAGGTTTGGATAATGAGAAGCCGGTTTGACGAGCAGCTGGCGCTGCTGAATGAGGAATTGACGGAAATGGGCGCTTTGTGCGAGCAGGTCATCGACCTGGCCTCCCGGGCGCTGCAAAACGGGGACGTAGCCACCGCTAAAAAGGTAGCCCCCCTGGACGAGGAAATTGACCAGATGGAACGGGACGTGGAATCCCGCTGCCTAAAGCTGCTGCTCCAGCAGCAGCCCGTGGCCCGGGACCTGCGGCAAATCTCCGCCGCTCTCAAAATGATTACCGACA
>CAKTER010000160.1 GCA_934552695.1 uncultured Eubacteriales bacterium | reverse complement strand
TCCGATACCCATTCTCTTTTCGAAACTATTTGCAAAATCTGCCAAAAATGTCAAACCAAGGGCTAAAAACCCGCCCAAACCCCGCAAAAACCGGTATTTTAACCAACAATCCGGCCCTCCTCCCCGGCAAGGCCCGAACCCCCCTGCCAAATTGTATAATGTTCCAAAATTATCCTCTGCAACCCTCTTGTTTTTGACAAAGATTCCGAACTAAAAGTATAATAAATATAAGTCCGTAAGCGGGACGGCGCTCGTGGCCGGCGGGTCAAAGGAGAAGGCGGGGGCTTATCCTTGCATCGCAGAGCGGCGCCCGGGGCTTGTGCAAACGGCCGGAAGCGGCCTATCCCTTATGTCCGGTTTATCCGGAAAAAGGTTCCGGCAGTTACCGACACTTGTTTTATGGCATTATCAAAAGTAAGGAGGAAAAGTATGGTTATTGGTATTATCGGTCTTGTTTTGGGCATCGTGGTCATGGTTCTCGGTGCCTACAGCGGCATTGAGGCAATCCCCCTGACCCTGCTGGCCGGTCTGGTTGTTATTCTGTTCAACCAGATGCCCATTTGGGACACCTTTGCTACCGTGTATGCCGGCGGGTTTGCCGCCACGGTGCAAAACTATTTCTTCATCTTTGTATCATCGGCAGTTTATGCAAAAATCATGGAGTCCTCTAAGGCTACCACCGCCATCGGCTACAAGCTGATTGACTGGTTCGGCAAGGACAGGGCCGTTTTGGTTTCCGCCCTGTTCGTATCCGTTCTGACCTATGGCGGCGTTTCCCTGTTCGTGGTTATCTTTGCCGCCGGCCCCATTATGTTCCTGCTGTTTAAGGAAGCCGACCTGCCCCGTCACCTGACCATGGGCTGCTTGGTTATGGGCTGCGCCACCTACACCATGACCTGCTTGCCCGGCTCTCCGCAGCTGACCAACGTAATCCCCGCCCAGTTTCTGGGCACTCCTATGACGGCGGCCCCGGTCCTGTCGATTATCGCCTCGATCCTCATGTTCGCCATGAACTATGGGTATTTGGTCTTTGCCGAAAAGCTGGCCCGCAAGCGGGACGAGCACTGGACCTTCCCCGAAGGCTACAACGAAGCGGCCTTTACCGTATCCAGCCGCAGCGAGCTGCCTTCTGCCGGTACGTCCTTTGCGCCCATCATCGCCCTGATTATCATCATCATCGCCGGCAGCCGGATTATCACCAACTCCGCTATGCTGACCACCATCGCTATGATCGTGGCGTTCCTTCTGTGTCTGATTCTGAACTACAAGCACCTGAAGGGCCAGTCCATTAAGAAAATCCTCGGCACCGGCTCCATCAACGCCATCAACGCCATGATCGGTCTGGGCGCTGTTGTCGGGTTCGGTACCCTGGTATCCAATGCGCCCTCCTTCCAGAACATTGTCCAGTGGGTATTGGGCGTTGAAATGAGCCCCTACTTTAAGGGCGTGTTCGCCACCGGCGTGATTGCCGGTATCACCGGTTCTTCCTCCGGCGGCGTCCGTATCTGCTTGCAGAACATGGCCGATTACTTCATCGCTTCCGGCTGCGACCTGCAAAAGCTGCACCGGCTGATGTCCATTGCCGCCGGTTCTTTGGACACCCTGCCTCACGCCTCCGGCCTGTTCCTGATGCTGAGCTATCTGGGCCTGACCCACAAGGAAGGCTACCGGCACATCTTCGTTATCTCCGTTCTCGAGCCTCTGATCCTGTCCATCGTGCTGGCTGCGGTTTGCACAATGATTGCCTAACCCCTGCGCTTTGGCCCAAAAGCCCCGGTTTTCCGGGGTTTTTTTATTTTTTGCTTTTTCTGCCTTTTTTGCATTTTAATTCATACATTGTTTACAAACCGTTTATAAAAACTTCACTGCCGGGGCGTATCCTAACACCATACAAAGCAAACGCAACCAAAGGGGGATTTCACCATGAAGCTTTTTCCCAAACTGACTGCCCTGGGGCTTTCGCTGACGGTATTGGCCGGGTGCTCTGCCAGCACCGGGGGAAGCACCGGCAGCGGCACAGCCACCACCGACCTGCCGGAGGGCCAGCAGCTGCTGACCCTGTCCGACGATGCCGTTACGCTGGACGGGGAGCCCGTCGGCGAGGACAGCTCCGCCGCTGTGTATCTGTCTCACGATATTATTTACTACGAGGACCGGGACACCTACGACAGCGGCAATCCCTACGGCGAGGGTACGGCAGACGAACGCCATACGGCCGCCGAAGCCGCCGCCCACCCGGTGGTGAACATTACCCAGCCGGGCGCCTACCGGCTAACGGGCAGCCTGTCCCAGGGACAGATTGCTGTGGACTTAGGGGAGGACGCCGTTACCGACCCGGAGGCCGTGGTCACGCTGGTGCTGGACAATGTGGATATTACCTGCACCGTGGCCCCTGCCGTAATATTTTACAATGTGTATGAATGCGACGAAAGCTGGGTGGCCTACGACAGCGGCGAGGCCGAAGCCTACGAGGCCAGCCCCCAACAGGACACCAGCGCCGCCGGGGCCAACGTAATCTTGGCCGACGGCAGCATCAACACCGTCACCGGCTCCCATGTGGCCCGGATTTACAAAGACAACGCCGACCAAAAGAAAAAATATAAGTACGACGGCGCTTTTTACTCTGTGATGTCCCTGAATGTGGACGGGGAAACGGCCGGGAACGGCGTGCTGAACATCATTGCCGACAACGAGGGCCTGGACAGCGAGCAGCACCTGACCCTGAACGGCGGGAAGGTGAACATCGCCTCTCAGGATGACGGCATCAACACCAACGAGGACGGGGTCTCCGTCACCACCATCAACGGCGGGGCCCTGCACATTGTGGCCGGGCTGGGAACCGAGGGCGACGGCGTGGATTCCAACGGCTATCTGGTCATCAACGGCGGCGTGGTGATTGCTACCGCCAACCCCGCCAGCGATTCCGGGCTGGACAGCGACTGCGGCTCCTACATCAACGGCGGCACTGTGGTGGCCACCGGCTCCACCATGGACTGGGCCGAAAGCGATTCCGCCCAGGTAACCCTAAACCTGCAATTTGCCAACCAACAGGCAGCGGACGAGGCCATTGTTATCACCGACACCACCGGTGCGGTTGTCTTTGCCTACGACCCCGACCAGGACGAAACCACCGGCGCCGATAACCGGGGGTATCAGGGGGCCATTGTCAGCAGCCCCAACCTCCAGGTGGGCGAGACCTACTCTGTGTATGTGGGCGGCAACGTGACCGGCACCGACGTGGACGGCTTATACGACCCGGCCACCGTCACCGGCTTTACCGGCGGCGTGCAGCAGATGTTTACCGGCAGCGACGTAGGCGGCTTTGGCGGCCCCCTGGGCCAGCCCCCGGAAGGCTTTGACGGGGAACGTCCCGAGCCTCCGGAGGGCATGGACGGCGAGCGGCCGGAGCCCCCGGAGGGCTTTGACGGGGAACGTCCGGAAATACCCGAGGGTGCTGACGGGGAACGCCCCACACCCCCGGACAAGCCGGAAAACGGGAACGGCCAGCCCCCGGAAATGCCTGCGGGCCAAACCGGCGAGGCCGCCAGCGGCTCCTGCGATTTTGTAATGACCGACACGGTCAACGCTTTTTCCGGCGTACAGGACGTTGTTTCCACCGGGGAATAAGCCGGGAGCGGAGACCCCCGCTCTCCGCCCCAAACGGTTTTCCCTTTAAAAATAAAACCAACCTTCTTTTTTCTTTTCCTCTTTAAGCAAGGAGGCCCCACCCGGAGCCTCCTTGCTTTTTGTTTTTTATTTCGTAAGCTCCGCCAAAATCTCCTCCGCCGTTCGTTTCCGCAGCCCCTCCGGGTCGGGCAGGGCCGCCGCCTCCCAGCGAAACAGCCCGGAAAGGGGGTGCGCCGCCGG
>CAKTER010000159.1 GCA_934552695.1 uncultured Eubacteriales bacterium | reverse complement strand
GGTAGACGCCCGGGGGAAGCTGGTGCTCCCCGGGGCCATTGATCCCCACACCCATCTGGCCATGCCCTTTGGGGGCACGGTTTCTGCCGACGATTATTTTGCCGGGACCCGGGCGGCGGTGTGCGGCGGCACCACCACGGTGTTCGATTTTGCCTTGCAGGACTTTGGCGAACGGATGGTGGATACGGTGAAGCGCCGGGACGCCTTGGCGGCTCCCGACGCCTGCTGCGACTATGCCTTCCATGTAGGGGTGAAGGACGTGAGCGGCGACCTGCTGGATTCCATGGCCGAAGCGGTGGACTTTGGCGTTCCCTCGTTTAAGGTGTTTATGGTCTACGACTTCGGTGTTTCCGACGGGGTATTCTTCCGGGTTTTAAAAAAGTCGAAGGAGATGGGGGCGCTGATTGCCGTCCATGCCGAAAACAACGAAATGGTGAATGCCTTAACGGAGGAGCTGATTGCCGCCGGAGAGACCTCGGCCTGGGGACACTACCTGTCCCGGCCGGAATGGGTGGAGGGCGAAGCCGATGAGCGGGCCATCCACTGGGCCGAGGCGGCCGGAGCGGAGCTGTACATTGTGCATTTGGCCGATCAGCAGGGGCTGGAGGCTCTGCGCCGGGCCCGGGCGGCGGGGCTGCCCATTTATGCCGAGACCTGCCCCCAGTACCTTCACTTTACCAACGAGGTATACCGGCGGCCCGATGGCCGGAACTTTGTGTGCTCCCCGCCCATGAAGGGGGAGGAAAGCCGGGTAGCCCTGTGGGAGGGGCTCAGTCGGGGGGACATTGACAGTATCTCCACCGACCACTGCCCCTTCCAGCAGGCGGAAAAGGACTGGGGGAAGGACGACTTCCGGAAGATTCCCAACGGCTGCGCCGGGGTGGAGAATATGTACCCCTATATGCTGGCGGCGGCCAATGCGGGCAAGCTTTCGTTTAACCGGGTGGTGGAGCTGTGCTGCGCCAACACGGCCCGGCTGTTCGGCTGCCCCACCAAGGGCGGGCTGGAGATTGGAAAGGACGCCGATATTGTGGTGTACGACCCGGAAAAAGAGTTTACCATCCATCAGAGCAATATGCACTCCGACGCCGACCATACCATTTGGGAGGGGCTGGCGCTAAAGGGCTACCCGGTGCAGACCTATGTGCGGGGGACGCTGGTGTACGACAACGGCGCATTTGTAGGGAAGCGGGGCTTGGGGAAGCTGCTGAAGCGCACGCCCCGGCCTCGGCGGGACTGAGAGCCGGGAGCCCATAAGAAGAAAACGGCAAATGGCGGAAGGAGGTTTTGACCATGCTGAAACTGGAAGAAGAGGCCCGGCGGTGCCTGCTGTGCGAAAACCCGGCCTGTACGGCGGCCTGTCCCCGGGGGCAGGACCCGGCCCGGGCTCTGCGGGCCATCCGCTTTGGGCGAAAGGCCGGGGCGGCCCAAACCCTGAACCCGGAAAGCTGTGCCGGGTGCAGCGCCCCCTGCGAAAAGGCCTGTATCCATTACGATTTTCCCCTGCGGGTGCGGGCGGTATCCCGGCAGCTGCCGGAGCCGGTAACGGGGGGAGTGGATTTGGGCGTTACCTTTTGCGGCGTAAGGTGCGAGAACCCGTTTTTCCTCTCCTCCTCGGTGGTAGCCTCGGACTACGAAATGTGCGCCAAGGCCCTCCGGATGGGCTGGGCGGGGATTGTGTATAAAACCCTGGGGATGTTTGTGCCCAACGAGGCGTCCCCCCGGTTTGCGGCTACCGGCGTCCCCGGGGAGCCCTTCGAGGGATTTCGGAATATCGAGCAGATTTCCGACCACCCGCTGGCAGAAAATTTGGAGGTGCTGCGGCGGCTGAAGCAGGACTTCCCCACAAAGGTGATTGTGGCCTCCCTTATGGGCCGTACCGACGAGGAATGGACGGAGCTGGCCCGGCTGTGTACCCAGGCGGGCTGCGACATCATTGAATGCAACTTCTCCTGCCCTCACATGACCGGCCGCGGGCTGGGGGCCGACGTGGGCACCGACCCGGAGCTGGTGGCCCGCTACACCGCCTGTGTGAAGCGGGGGACGGACTTGCCGGTGCTGGCCAAAATGACTCCCAACATTACCAACATGGAGGTTCCGGCGCTGGCGGCGGTCCGGGCCGGGGCCGACGGGCTGGCGGCCATTAACACCATCAAGTCCCTAACGGGGCTGGCCCTGCCCGCTCTGGTTTCCCAACCGGCGGTAGCGGGGAAAACCGAGGTATCCGGGTATTCCGGCAACGCCGTGAAGCCCATTGCCCTCCGGTTTATCCGGGATTTGGCGGTTTGCCCGGCCCTGTCCGGCATCCCCCTTTCGGGGATGGGCGGCATCGAAACCTGGCAGGACGCCCTGGACTTTTTGGCTTTGGGCTGCGGGAATTTGCAGGTGACCACGGCGGTAATGCAATACGGCTACCGCATCATCGACGACCTGACGGCGGGGCTTGCGGAGTTTATGGCCCAAAACGGCTACGCTTCGGTGCAGGAGCTGGTGGGCCAGGGGCTGAGCCAAATCGCCTCTGCCGACGAGCTGGACCGGGATACGGTGAGTATGCCGGTGTTTGATAAGGAAAAATGCTTGGGCTGCGGGCGCTGCTTTGTCAGCTGCTACGACGGCGGGCACCAGGCCATTTTGTTTGGCCCCGACCGCAAGCCCCGGCTGATGGGGAAAAACTGTGTAGGCTGCCATTTGTGCCGGCTGGTATGTCCGGTGCAGGCCATTGCCGGGGGCCGGCGGGCTCCCAAACCCAGGAAAGGATGAGAAGCATGAAACCCATGGAAATTAAAGAAACCCAGAAAAAATATGTGTTGCAGTCCTGGTCGGTGCAGTCGAAGATCGACCCCATCCCCATTGAGCATGGCGACAATATTTATTTGTACGACTACGATGGCAACCGCTACACCGATATGTCCTCCCTTCATGTAAACATGAATCTGGGCTACGGCAACCCGGATATTACCGAGGCCATTAAGAAAAAGCTGGACCGCTACGCCTTTATCAGCGAGGCCTATGCCGACGAGGACCGGGCCCGGCTGGGGGAGCTGATTGTAAGCCTCATGCCCGACAACATGGGCAAGGTGTTTTTTACCAACGCCGGGGCCGACGCCAACGAGAACGCCATTAAAATGGCCCGGATGTTTACCGGCCGGAACAAAATCTTCTCCCGCTACCGCTCCTACCACGGCTCCACCTTTGGGGCCGGGAACCTGACCGGCGAGCCCCGCCGGTTCCCGCTGGAGCCGGGGGTGCCCGGGTTTGTGAAGTTTATGGACCCCTACGTGTACCGGGACGACCTGCCCTTTGCCACCGAGGAGGAATGCACGGCCTTTTACTTAAAGCGCCTGGAGGAGCAGATCTGCTACGAAAACCCCGATAACATCGCCGCCATCATCATGGAGACCGTCACCGGCACCAACGGCATCATCATCCCCCCCAAGGGCTACCTGCCCGGGGTGCGGAAGCTGTGCGACAAGTACGGGATTTTGATGGTTTGCGACGAGGTCATGGCGGGCTGGTGCCGCACCGGCAAAATGTTTGCCTTCCAGCATTTCGACGTGAAGCCCGACATGGTGACCTTTGCCAAGGGCGTGACCTGCGGCTATATCCAGCTGGGGGGCGTGTGTGTGAGCAAGGAGATTGCCGCCTACTTTGACGACCACCTGCTCTCCTGCGGGCTGACCTACAATGGCCATACCCTGGCCTGCGCCGCCGGGGTGGCCTGTGTGGAATACTACCTGAAGCACCACATTGCCGACCATGTGACCGAGGTAGGACAGGTGCTGGGGGAGATTTTGGAGAACCTGAAGGAAAAGCACCCCTGTGTGGGGGATGTGCGGTATATCGGCCTGTTTTCCGGCATTGAGCTGGTGAAGGACAAGGCCACCCG
>CAKTER010000158.1 GCA_934552695.1 uncultured Eubacteriales bacterium | reverse complement strand
CCACAATCAAGAAAACCTTACCGGGAGTTTACGAAAACATTGCACAATTTCATTCTCTAAAAACTTCGGTTTTGTACAAACCGGATAGATTTTTGGGAAAGTTGCCGTTTGCAAAAAGTCACGTGTCTTTTGTCAGCGGACAGCCTCCTCGGCAATCCGTTTTTTCCAACACGCATGGCACATGGCCACATAGCTGTCGTTGCCCCCCAAAAACACCTGCTCCCCTTGGGTCACAATCTTCCCATCGGCCCCAATCCGGGCGTTAACCGTGGCCTTCGACCCACAGGCGCAAATGGTTTTAATCTCGGTAATCGAATCCGCCAGCTCAAACAGCCGCCGGGAGCCGGGAAACAAGTGGGTCAAAAAGTCCGTCCGCAGCCCAAAGCACAGCACCGGCAGGTTTTTGTCGTCCACCAGCCGCCGCAGCTGGTCAATCTGCTCCGGGGATAAAAACTGGCACTCGTCCACAATAATCACATCGCAGGGGGCGTGGTGGGCGTACTTTTCCCAAATGTTGTCCTCGGGGGTCACCACCTCGGCCACGGCTTCCAGCCCAATGCGGGAGCGAATGGCCGTAGCCCCGTCCCGGTCGTCGATGGAGGGCTTTAAAAGCCACACCGTCATCCCCCGTTCTTCGTAGTTGAATTTGGTGATCAGCGCCTGTGCCGTTTTGCTGGAACCCATCGCTCCATATTTAAAGTATAGCTTTGCCATTGCCCTCTCCCTCTCCCTTTCCGCTCCGGCGTGCCGGGCTGTGATTTTCCAACCAACTCATCGGTGTTCTGCTTTGACCTGGCCCGTAACGGGGCAAAGGAACCTTGGGGCTCCCTTTTCCCATACCTTTTCTATATTACAAAAAAACCGGAACACCTTTCGGTGTTCCGGTTTGCAGCATCGGGGTGACAAGATTTGAACTTGCGACCTCCTGAACCCCATTCAGGCGCGCTACCAAACTACGCTACACCCCGTCGCAATGCAAAATTCATTATATACGGGCCCCCGGGTTTTGTCAACCCATTTTTTTCGTTTTTCACCTTTTTTTTGGCGGCGCATAGAATGAACCATAGACAAGAAAGGGGAACGCCCATGGAAACCCTGCCTGCCGCCGCCCATGCCGATACCGTTTACCTCATCGAAGGCCCCTGCCGTCTCACCGGCAGCGTTCCGGTCTCCGGGGCCAAAAACGCCGCCCTGCCCCTGCTGGCCGCCACCCTGCTCACCGGGGAGGAATGCGTGCTGCGCCACTGCCCCCGGATTGCCGACGTGGCCCTGGCCCTGTCCCTCCTGGAGGGCCTGGGCAAAACCGGTGCCTGGGAAGCCGACGGCCTGCACATCCGGGAGGGCGTCCTCCGGCCGCAGGCGCTGGGCCCCGAAGCCGCTCAAATGCGGGCCTCCGTTTTGTTTTTGGGCTCCCTTTTGGCTCGGTTTGGAAAAGCTGCCACCCATCCGCCGGGGGGCTGCGCCATCGGCAAGCGCCCCATCGACCTGCATCTGGCCGTATTCCGGGCCTTGGGGGCCCAAGTAGAAGAGAGCGAGACCGCCGTGGTATGCCAAACCTCCCATCTTGCCGGGGCCCGTATCCGCCTGCCCTTCCCCAGCGTCGGCGCCACCGAAAACGCCCTGCTGGCCGCCGTTTTGGCCCGGGGCGTCACGGTTTTGGAGGGTGCTGCCCGGGAGCCGGAGGTAGCCGATTTGGCCGCCTTTCTCCAACGCATGGGGGCCCGCATTACCGGAGCCGGTACCGGTACCCTACGCATCGAGGGGGTGCCCGCCCTCCGGGGCGCCGTTCACACCATCCTCCCCGACCGCATTGAGGCCGCCACCTTTTTGGCTGCCGGGGCCATTACCGGAGGCAACGTTTTTGTAGAGCACGCCCAGAGCGCCCATTTGGAGGCATTTTTAGGCTTTTTGCGCCAAACCGGCTGCTCGCTCGACCCCCAGCCGGAGGGCATTGCCCTCGCCGCCCCCGCCCGGCTGCGTCCCGCCTCCGTTATCACCGGCCCCTACCCCCAATTTCCCACCGATGCCCAGCCTTTCGCCCTGGCTTTGTTGACATTGGCAGAGGGAACGGGTATGATAAGGGAAAGTATTTTCGAGAACCGGTTTCGGCAGGCCGCAGGGCTTTCGGCCATGGGCGCCCGCATTGCAATGACCGGGCAAACCGCCCGGGTCACCGGCGTTCCGGCTCTGACGGGCGCTGCTGTGGCTGCGGCCGATTTGCGGGGCGGCGCTTCCCTTATTTTGGCGGCGCTGGCGGCCCGGGGCCAAAGCCGCATCACCGGCGGCCGGTTCGTGGAACGGGGCTACGAGGCCCTGCCCCAAAAGCTGACCCGGTTGGGGGCCCGTATCCAAACCCTCCCGCTTTCGGAGTAGACTATGACAGAAGAATCCCAGGCCCGGCCCCGCCGCCGGCGCTCCCAAAAACTGAAAAAAATCCGCCGGGGCGTGCTGATTGCCATCGCCGCTCTAATCGCTCTGCTCTCCTCCCCCCTGTTCGCCATCCAAAACGTGGAGGTGAACCAGCTGGAATACTTTACGGGAGAGGAGGTCTGCGACCTGGCCGGGGTCACCGACGGGGCCAACCTGTTCTGGTTCAACCGCCGGGCCGCCCGCCGCCGGCTGGAGGAAAACCCCTACATTGCCCGGGCTATCTTTCGGCTGCTGCCGCCCCACACCCTGCAAATCCAGGTCACGGAGCGGAAGCTGTGCGGCTATATTCCCTATTTGGGTGCCTACCTTTATATTGACGCCGAGGGCCGGGTGTTGGAGGTACAAAACGATATGGCCGAAGCCCACCCCGTGGTGCAGGGCCTGCGGTTCAGCGGCTTCCAAACCGGGCAGATTATCGAGGCCGAAAATACCGATGCTCTGGCGGTGGTGGTGCAAATCTCCAAGATTATCCAAAAGTACGAAATGGACGCTCTGGTGCTGGAGGTGGACGTCAGCGACCCCGCCGACCTGACCATGCGGGTTCACAACGTAGTGGTGCGCCTGGGGGATTCCAAGGATTTGGAGGACAAGCTCCGTACCATGTATCAGGCGGTGCAGAACATTCCCGAGGGGGATCGGGGGACGCTGGATTTGCGGGATTTGGACAAGCCAATCATTTTCCAGTATTTAACTTGAAAAAAACTTCATTTCCTTAAAAAATTGTCTGGAATTTGCTACAACAATCATGTATAATACTTTTAATACTGGATTTTTTAAAAGATTACCGTCCGGGGGGTGGGGCAACGCCCGCTCTTTTTCCCGGGACGGAACAAATCATAAACGTTACAGGAGGGGATAAGCTTGCTCGAATACGATGTGAATCAGGGCAACGATAACGCCGCAAAGGGCGCACAAATACTGGTCATTGGCGTCGGCGGCGCCGGCAACAACGCCGTCAACCGCATGATTGACGATAATATGTCCGGCGTTCGGTTTATTTGCGTCAACACCGATGCACAGGACTTAAAAAAATCCAAGGCTCCCACCAAAATCCAGATTGGCGAAAAGCTGACCCGGGGACTTGGCGCCGGCGGCCGTCCCGAGGTAGGCCAGCAATCTGCTGTGGAAACCCAGGAGGATTTGACCAACGCCCTGCGGGGCGCCGATATGGTGTTTTTAACCGCCGGTATGGGCGGCGGCACCGGTACCGGCGCAGCGCCTATTATTGCACAGCTTTCCAAGGAGCTGGGCATTTTGACCGTTGGCGTCGTAACCAAGCCCTTCCTGTTCGAGGGGAAAAAGCGGATGTCCAATGCCGAGCTGGGCATTACCAACTTAAAACAGCACGTGGATACGCTGGTGGTCATCCCCAACCAGAAGCTGCTGAACGTAGTAGACAAAAAAACCTCCATTCAGGACGCCTTTAAAAAGGCCGACGAGATTTTGCAGCAAGGCGTTCAGGGCATTTCCGACCTGATTTCCAACGACAACGCCCTCATCAATCTGGAC
>CAKTER010000157.1 GCA_934552695.1 uncultured Eubacteriales bacterium | reverse complement strand
GGACTACGGGGATTCCTGTGCCGATCTGGATCAGCTGTATGATGCTATGTGGTGGGCCATTGAACTGGGTGCGTATACGCCTCAAGTCCAATCATAAAAAAGGTTCCGGCGTCCGCGGACGCCGGAACCTTTTTTATCGGGACCTTAACGTCCTCGTTCTGGTCACACACCTGTGGAATATGGTATAATGGAAAAAACGAAAAGTGAGGGGTCCCATGAAAAAAAAGCTCCGTACCCTGACTGACGGACTGCGTTGGTCCTCCTTTGCGCTGCTGTTGGCCGCCGGTATCATCAACGCCATCGGCGTCACCATGTTTTTGGCCCCGGTGCAGCTGTACGACAGCGGCATTTCCGGCACGTCCATCCTCCTGTCCCAGGTCACCCCGGGCTCCCTGTCCCTGTTTTTGCTGTTGCTGAACATCCCGCTATTTTTGTACGGCCTAAAAAAGCAGGGGCCCCTGTTTACCGCCTACGCCATTTATGCCGTAGCCATATATTCCCTGGCCTCCTGGCTCATCACCGACGTGCTGCCGGTGGATGTAAACATGGCCTCGCCCTTGGCCGGCTCCGACCTGCTGCTGTGCGCCCTCTTTGGCGGGCTTATTTCCGGGGCCGGCAGCGGGTTGGCCGTCCGGTACGGCGGCGCTATGGACGGGGTGGACGTGCTGGCGGTAATTTTTGCCAAACGGCTGGGGCTCTCTCTCGGCTCCTTTGTAATGCTTTATAACGTAGTCCTTTATATCGCCTGCGGCCTGGTCGTGGGCAGCTGGATTTTGCCCCTATATTCCATTGTTACCTACGCCATCGCCCTAAAAACCGTGGACTTTTTTGTGGAAGGCCTAGACCGGGCCAAGTCCGCCACCATCGTCACCGCCTGCGGAACGGAGGTAGCCGCCGCCATTTCCGAGGCCTTTGGCTGCGGCGTGACCATGATGGACGCCCGGGGCTACTATTCCGGTCAGGATAAAACCGTTTTGTACGTGGTGCTCAACCGATTCCAAATCCGGAAAATGCGCGATTTAGTCATTACGGCCGACCCCTTTGCCTATATTTCCGTTTCGGAAGTTGCCGATATTTTCCACCCCAACGCCCTGCCGTCCCCCGTACGGCAGGAGCCTCCGGAGGGCTGATGCGCCTGCTTTTCTTCCCGTTTAAACCAAAAGAGCCGGTTCCCCGGCTCTTTTGGTTTTCTTTTTTATTTATGATACGGTTCCCCGGCTTGCAGCTTAAAGCTGCGGTAAATCTGCTCGGCCAAAAGCACCCGGGCCAGCTGATGGGGCAGGGTCAGGTCCGACAAGCTTAAAGCAAAGTCCCCTCGCCGCCGCACCTCCGGCGCCAGCCCCAGCGACCCGCCAATCACAAACACAAACCGGCTTTTCCCCTCCACCTGCTTTTGGGCCAGCAGCTGCGAAAGTCCCGGGGAGGTCAGGCGCTTGCCCTCTACCTCCAGAGTCATCACAAAGGCGTCGGGCGGGATTTTTTCCAGCAGCCGCCGGCCTTCCTTTTCCATCACCAGCCGCTCCTGGGCCGGGGACAGCCGTTCGGGGGCCGGCTCATCGGGCACCTCTACCACCTGCGCCTTGCCAAACCGCCCCAGCCGCTTCACGTATTCGTCCACCGCTTCCCGCCAGTACCGTTCTTTTAAGCGGCCTACCGCCAAAATGGTAATGTGTACCACCCTTGCCTCCTGTTCCGCCGGTTTGTCCCCCACCGTTTTCCCGGCGTTTCCGTTGGTTCAATATTCCGGCTCCTTGGATTTCCCCCGTCGCCCGGGCCTTATTCCAGCACAATCTTCCGGCTGGGAGAGTACCGGCTGGCCATATCCAGCTCCAGCCCCCGGCCCGGCTCCACCCCAGCCTGCCGCAAAATCTCCGCCACGGTTCCAAAGGCCAGGTGCGGGTCGTTGTTTTCGGCGCTCAGGTGCCCCAAAAACACATATTTTAACCGGCCGCACAGGGCCTCCACCAGCGTTTGTCCGCAAACCTCGTTGCAAATATGCCCGTTCTCCCCCAAAATCCGCTGCTTGAGCGGGTAGGGATAAGGCCCCTGCATCAGCATTTGCACGTCGTGGTTGGCTTCCAGCAGCAGCAGGTCGCAGTCCGCCACGGCATCCCGCACAGCGTCGGTCACATGGCCCAAATCGGTGGCCACGCACAGCTTCCGCCGCCCGGTCTCGCACACATAGCCCACCGGCTCGGCGGCGTCGTGGGGCAGGGCAAAGGGCGTAAAGCACAGGTCGTTGATGGCGCAAGGCTCCCCGGGGTACACATACCGGCGGTTCCGCTCCCGGATGGGGCCCAGGCTCTCCTCCATGGCCGCCCAGGTGCCGGGGGTGGCGTACACCGGCAGGTCGTACCGGCGGGACAAAATCCCAACCCCCTTAATGTGGTCAATGTGTTCGTGGGTCACAAATAAAGCGTCCAGCTGCTCGCCGCCGGCCTCCACCGCCGCCAGCCGCTGCTCCACCGCCTTGCCCGAAAGCCCGGCGTCCAACAGCACCCGGGTGTGTTCCGAACCAATATACATACTGTTCCCGCTGCTGCCCGAGGACAGCGAACAAAACTGCACTGCCATAGCTTCCCCCACAAAAATAGCCCCGGCGGGCCCCGGAATCCCGGGCGCTCCGCTGGGGCCTGTCGTTTACGCTTTTATCCGGCAAATATCGGCGCCCAGAGCCAAAAACTTCTGCTCCACGTCCTCGTAGCCCCGGTCGATAAACCGTACCTGGCTTATCGTGGTCTCGCCCTCGGCCGCCAGCCCCGCCAAAATCATAGCGGCTCCGGCCCGCAGGTCAGTGGCCTCCACCTGCGCCCCAAGGAGACGGGCTACGCCGGTAATGGTGGCTACCCGGCCATCCACCGCAATTTGGGCCCCCATTTTATTCAGCTCCCGGGTGTACTGGTAGCGATTTTCCCACACGTTTTCAATCACCTTGCTTTCGCCCTGGCAGCAGCTGAGAAGCGCCACCATTTGGGGCTGCAGGTCCGTGGGGAAGCCGGGATAGCTCATGGTGCGGATGTTGGTACAGCGAGGCGTCCCATGGCCTATCACCCGGATGTAGTCGTCCCCCTCCTCAATGCCCACGTTCATTTCCTCCAGCTTGGCCGTAAGGGAATCCATGTGCTTGGGGATGATGTTGCGTACCGTCACATCGCCGCCGGTAATGGCCCCGGCAATCATATAGGTCCCCGCCTCAATCTGGTCGGGGATAATGGTATATTGGGCGTCGTGAAGCCGGGGCACCCCGGTAATCCGGATGACATCGGTGCCTGCGCCCTTAATATTGGCGCCCATAATATTCAAAAAGTTAGCGGTATCCACCACATGGGGCTCCTTGGCCGCATTTTCAATGGTGGTAACCCCCTCGGCCATGGAGGCCGCCAGCATTACGTTGATGGTAGCGCCTACGCTGACCACGTCCAAATACACCGAAGCCCCCACCAGCCGGTCGGCCTCGGCATACACAATGCCCTGCTCCTCGTCCACCCGGACCTTGGCCCCCAGGGCCTCGAAGCCTTTAATATGTAAGTCGATGGGCCGGGACCCAAAGTTACAGCCCCCGGGCAGGGCCACCGCCGCTTTTTTGTAACGGCCCAGCAGCGCTCCCAATAAATAGTAGGAGGCCCGGATTTTCCGTACTTCATCGTAGGTAGCGCACAGGCTTTCCACGCCCCGGGCGTCAATCCGCAGGGTGTGGGCATCGACAAACTCGCACCGGGCGCCAATGCGGTTGATGGTGGTAAACAAGCTGTGAACGTCCTCAATATCCGGCAGGTTTTCAATCTGGCATACGCCGTCGGCCATGACCGCCGCCGGTAAAATCGCCACAGCGGCGTTTTTGGCACCGCTGATAAAAACCTCGCCTTGCAAACGACGGCCGCCCTGCACTCTTAACTGGTCGTCCTTAACTTCCATGCTTCCGAACCCCTTTAGCTGGTTTTTCAAAACTCCCGATAAACCGTCCCATTCTTTCCCGGTTATCTCTGGTTAAAAAGTATACCACACTTTTTTCAGCGGGAAAAGC
>CAKTER010000156.1 GCA_934552695.1 uncultured Eubacteriales bacterium | reverse complement strand
CCATAACGCCGATAGCAAAACCTCGCTGATTAGCAGGCTAAAGGTGTATCTGTTGGCGCTGGAGGAAGCGGCCAACGACCCCAACGAGACCAAACAGGAGGAAAACCTGAAGCACCTGCTTATCGACGTACTGGGGGACACCGTTCACGCCAATGAGCTGGATAAAATCCCCGATTTCGATGCGCTGGTGCTGGAGTTTGGCGAAAAGCTAAAGCAAAACGTGACCCTGACCACCGGCAAGTTCCATGCGGCCGACCTGATGAACCAATATTGCCTTATGCACTACAAGTGGGAGCATCAGGGCTACGACCAGCGGGAGGAATACTGGACGGGGCTGTTTAACCTGTATGTGGCGGCCTCCGACCTGATGTATACCTCGCTGCAGGCCCGGATTGAAAACTACGAGGCCTCCACGGGGAAAACAGCCATTGTGCTGCGGGGCAGCCTGAAGTCGCTGGCGGAGCAGAACGAGGCGGTGAAGGCCACGGGCAAGGCCTCCCAGGTGGAGCGCCGGGACGACAAGGTGCGGTACTATCAGGTGCCGGGCCACGAGCAGCTGTTCTTTACCGCCGCCAACAAGCAGAGCTTTAAACGGGTGTACCGGAATCAGGACGAGTTCGAGTGCCCCAAGGACGCTTTGGCCAACAAGCACTGGGACAGCTTTTACCGGTCCCGCTCCATGAAGCTGCTGGGGGCCTCTCCCGACCTGCTGCGGACCATCTACAACGATTACAACCCTAAGGGCACGCCGGATAACCAGAAAAAAGACCTGTACCAGATTTTCTTCTCGGCGTCCGAGGGCAACTTTACCTTCCCCCAAGGGGCGTCCACCAACCCGCTGTTTGTCACCAGCAATGTAAAAAGCGTCCACAAGGTGGAAAAATCCTGGCTTGGGTTTAAGATTAGCGAGTGGTGGGAGTTTAACTGCGAGGTGCTGCAAAAGGACACCAGCCTGTATGTGTGGCAAAAGAGCGGCAACATGACCCGGGACGGCCGCACCATCATCGGCCGGTATTCCGACAGCGGGGCGGGTGTGTTCTCCTATCCGCCGGAATCCGACGATAACCGCTACATTCTTATTATTCCCGCTCCCGATGGGGCCAATACCCCGATGGAGGATTTGGGCGAGGAGTACGAAGAAATTATTGTGGGAGACGAGGGCGGCCGCAGCTACGACGCCCAGCCTGTGACCTCTCCCTCGACGACCAAACCGGAACAAAAACCCGAAACCCGGCCGGAGCAGCCGGAGACCCAGCCCGAAACCCCGGCGCTGCCCTGTGCCGACGTGGCCCCCGGCAGCTGGTATTACAAGGCCGTGGCCTTTGGCAAGGAGGCCGGGTACCTGACCGGCGACGGAGCCTTTGACCCCAACGGGCCGCTAGCCCCTACCCGGCTGGCGGAAATGCTGTGGCGGCTGGCGGGCAAGCCCGCTACCGAAAGCGCCGGGGAAGAGGTGGAGCTGACCGAGACTGCCCTGGCCCTGCGCTGGGCCTTGACCGAAGGCATTTTGACCGCCGAGCAGGTGCAGGCCGATGCTCCCCTGACCCGGGAGGAAATGGTGCTGGCCCTGTATCGCCGGGTGCAGCAGACCGGCGGCGGCATGACCGGGGCCTGGTACTTCCCCCTGACCTTTGCCGATGCGGGGCAGGTGGGCGAAGGGGCGGACGAAGCCATCCATTGGGCTGTGATGAGCGGGATTTTGTCCGGAGTAGGCGAAAACCGGCTGGCACCCAAGGCGGCGGCCACTCCGGCCCAGGCGGCGTCGATGCTGATGCGGTTTGTCCAGCTGGAAAAGTAAACACCGAAAAAATCTACACAAAAATAAGGGAGTCCTCCGGGACTCCCTTTTCTGTAGTCAATCTGTGGTCAAGCCTCTCCCCGCAGGCGGATGTCCTGCCCAAAAAAGTGCAAAAAATCGTAGCTGCCTGCCAGCCGGGACAAAATCCGGTCGCTGTAGGCGTCCCGCAGCCGCTGGGGAGACAGGTTGGTGGAAATCACCGTGTGCTTGCGGTTGAGCAGCCGCTGGTTTAGCACCTGGAACAGGGCCGAGGTGGTGAGGGCCGTGGCAAACTCCGTGCCCAAATCGTCCAGCAGCAGCAAATCCACCTCAAACAGGTCGGTCAGGGGGCTTTCCCCGTCCTCGTCCTCCTCCCGCCGCCGGAACTGGGCGTCCTCCGCCAGCCGGCAAAATTCCCCGGCGGTCAGGTACAAAACGGTAAAGCCCTTGTCCAAAATTTCCCGGGCAATGCAGTTGCACAAAAAGGTTTTCCCCAGCCCCGTGGGCCCGTAGAGCAGCAGGTTGGCAAAGACTTGGGGAAAGGTATCCACAAAGTCCACGGCCCGGTCAAAAATCTGCTGGATGTTTTCCCGGGGGCTGCACCCCTCGGCGGGGTCGTACTCCTCGCTGTACAGCCGGAAGTCGAAATAATCAAAGTTTTCGGTAGCCAGCGAATCCGCTAACCGGGACTGGCTGTAACAGGCCGCCAGCAGCCGCCGCTTCAGGCAGGGGCACATTTCGTTGCCAACGTACCCGGTATCGTGGCACCGGGGGCAGTCGTAGCGAACCTCTAAATAATCTGCCGGGTACCCGGCCTGTACCAGCAGGGCTTCCCGCTCCTTCCGCAAGCCCTCGGCCTGCCTGGCCAGCCGCTCCGCCCCGGCCACGGCCCCGGTGGGGTCGCTGATGGTCAGCCGCATGGCCGCCAAGCCGCTTTGCTTTAGCCGGGCGTCCAGCTGCGCCAGCGAGGGCAGGGCCGCAAACACCTGGTCCCGCCGCTCCCGGGCCTCTCGCTCCCGGGCCATCCGCCGCCCGTCGTATTCCGTCAGCAGCCGCCGCAGAATTTTACCCTTGTTTTCCATGGTTCCCTCCTCTGCTGCGGTTTAACTGCTCCTTTTTCCGTTGGGCCATCTGGTCAAAGTCCAGCTCCCGTTGTTCAAAATTAGCAAACTTGCTGGGCGAGGCCGCCGCCGGCCGGGGCGCCGCCGGAGCCGCCGCCCGGGTCTCCTTCCGTTGCCGGTCCAGCTTTTCCACGTCCTCGGGGGTCTTGACCCCGGCACTGTGCCAGGCCGATAAAATTTTGTCGGCATAGGGAAAGCTAATCTTCCCCGTTTGCAAAACCGTCCGCTGGCAGGCCAGAGTCAGCAGCGGCAAGGGCATTTCCAGCTCCCGCCGCCATTTTTTTACAAACTCGGCCTCCGCTGGGGTCAGCGCCCGATCCCGCAGGCCAAAGGCGGAGCAAACCTCCCGGCAGCCGTCGGTAAAGGCCTCCAGGTAGGCCGCCGCCTTTTCCGGGGTGTCAATCCCCGCCTCGGCCCAGGAAAGCGCCGCCCGCTCCAAATAATGCAGGCTGCGGATGCCCCGCTCGTTGCAATACCGTACCAGTGTCAGCAGCACGGGGATGGGCAGGTGCAGCCAGTCGTATAACCCAAACAGGGTTTCCATGTCCTTGTGGCTCAGCAGCCGCCCCAGCATTTTTTCGGCGGCAGAAAAATATTTCCGCAAATCGCTGCTCCGCTCCAAATACAGCGAAAGCTCCTCCGGGGCGTAATCCGGGGATTGGGGCTGGGCCGCCTGCCCCAGCAGCAGCGCCATGTCCTCCCCCGGCTCGTTCCAGGTCACATACCCCTTGTCCCGCCAGTAGCGGAAGGCCCCTCGGACGTCCTCGGCATCCCGGCTCAGGCCCTCGGCCACCGCCGCCAGCTCGCAGGCCCCGTTTTGGGCGCAAAGCCCGCAAGCATATAAAAACGCAGTCACATATTCCGGCGGCGCATCGGGCAAAAGCCCGGTCAAAAACGATGTAGGCAACAGAAGGCCGTCCTCGGGACGCCCCCGCAGGATGATCCCCATACAAAACCCTCCTTTATAAAGCAATCCAAACAAACGGTAGGTCTTTCCCGCATTATACCACAAGATAGCGGGAGAAACAAACGCTTTGTACCCAGATACGATTTTTGCGGGGAGGGGTTTACAAGGGAATGGAAAAATCGTATACTATAATAAAGAAAACTTGAGATTTAAAGAAAAGAAAGGATGATG
>CAKTER010000155.1 GCA_934552695.1 uncultured Eubacteriales bacterium | reverse complement strand
GTACATGGGCGAGGCGCTGATGATGCCCAAGCAAAGCGTTTCTGTTACGGTGACGGACAAGAACATTATGAGCGTGGACATCCCGTCGTTCCACTTCGAGACCGGCAGCCAAAAGGGCGATATTTACCCCTATGGCATGGCGTTTACCTCCGGCGAGCTGGATGGCGCCATTGCGGCGTTTCAGGACGCCATGGAGCCCCTGCTGCGGTTGGCCGAAAGCGAAAAAATGGCCCAGCTGCTGGCGCAGGAAATCGAGCACACCCGCCGCCGGGTTAATGCTTTGGAAAACGTGATGATTCCCAATTATCAGGAAACCATTAAGTTTATCCAGATGAAGCTGGACGAAAACGAACGCAGCGGAACCATCCGGATGATGAAAGTAAAAGATATGGTGCTGAAAAAAGCCATCGCAGAAAAGCGGGCCAAAGACGAAGCTTTGGCTGCGGCAGAGTAACAACAGAAAACATAAGAGGAACGAAAAGGGCTTGCGGCAGGAATGCGGCAGGTCCTTTTTTGTGGGCGGGAAACAGGGAAAAGGGCGGAGGACAGCGGAAGAAAGAGAAGGGCAGACGCCGGGCTACGCTGCGAAAAGGGGAGAAGAGAGAAAATCACCGATTTTGTTCGCATTCCGCCCTTCTTTATGCTATAATTTAGGGAACAAAAGTTCTGATTTTGTAAGGAGAATGGCTATGGATGGAGAGGTAAGCCTGCGGGGCAGCGTGGAGGAGATTATTTTCCACAACCGGGATAACGGGTATACGGTGTTTGCTCTGCGGGAGGAGGGGGCGGCCCCCGACAGCGAGGACACGGTTTGCGTGGGCTACACGTCGGGCCTAAACCGGGGAGAGACCCTGCTGCTTTCCGGGGTGTGGAAGGTCCACCCTACCTATGGCCGCCAATTTTTGGTTGCGGCCTTTACCCAGCAGGCCCCCACTTCGGCGGCGGCTATGGCCCGGTATTTGGCCAGCGGTGTGGTAAAGGGCGTGGGGCCCAAAACCGCCGAGCGTATTGTAGACCGGTTTGGGGAGAGCACCTTTTCCATCATTTCCGAAAAGCCCGACCGGCTGGTGGAGATTAAGGGGATTAGCTATGAAAAAGCTATGGCCATCCACCACGCCTTTGAGGAGCAGCACCAGCTGCGGCAGGCCATGCTCTATTTGCAGGAGCTGGGCCTGCCTCCGGCTTCGATTTTGCGGGTATATAAACAATATAAGGAAAAAACCATTCAGGTGGTCAAAACCGACCCCTACCGGCTGGCTGAGGACGTGACCGGCATTGGGTTTTTGACCGCCGACCGGATGGCGGCGGCGGCAGGGATTTCGCCCCGGTCGCCCCAGCGGCTAAAAAGCGGGCTGCTGTATGTACTGAACCGGGAAACGGCCAACGGCCATGTGTACCTGCCCAAGCCCCTGCTTTTGGCCGAGGCCGAGGAGCTGCTGGACGCTCCGGCCGAGGAGCTGGATAACGTGCTGCTGGACTTGCAGATGGAAAACAAGGTGTGGCAGGACCGGGTAGGCGAGGAAATTGCCGTGTACCCGGCGGCCTTTTACCATGCCGAGGTGTTCTCGGCCAAAAAGCTGCTGGAGCTGGCGGGGACCCAGCAGCCGGTGGACGGGGCGCTGTTGGAAAAACAGCTGGCACAAGTGACCGCCGAGTTGGGGATTGAGCTGGCCGAGGCCCAAAAGGACGCTGTGCGGGCGGCCCTGACCCATGGGGTGATGATTTTGACCGGCGGCCCCGGCACCGGGAAAACCACCACCATCCGCACCATGCTGCGATTGTTGGACTTGACCGGAAAAACAGTGGCTTTGGCGGCGCCCACCGGCCGGGCGGCCAAGCGGATGGCCGAGGCCACCGGGGAGGAGGCCAAGACCATCCACCGGCTGTTGGAGGCCAGCTTTTCCGAAGCCGACGGGCGGCAGGTGTTTGAAAAAAACGAGGACGACCCCTTGGACGCCGATGTGGTCATCATCGACGAAACCTCCATGGTGGATTGTATGCTGCTTTTAAACCTGTTGCGGGCTATCCCCCCCGGAGCCCGGCTGATTTTGGTAGGGGACGAGGACCAGCTACCCTCCGTAGGCCCGGGGAATGTGCTGAAGGACATGATTGCCAGCGGGTGCCTGCCGGTGATTCGGCTAACCGAAATTTTTCGGCAGGCAGAGCAAAGCGCCATTGTGCGGAACGCCCATCGCATCAATCAGGGGCAGCTGCCGCTGTATAACGAAAAGGATAGCGACTTCTTTTTTGTCCAGCGGGCCTACCCCGAGGACGTGTCCCGGACGGTGGTGGATTTGGTAACCCGGCGGCTCCCGGCCTTTACCCGCCGGGATCCCTTTTGGGAAATTCAGGTGCTTTCGCCTATGCGGAAGGGGATTTTGGGCATCCAAAGCCTGAACCCGGCTTTGCAGGCGGCCCTGAACCCTCCGGCGGACAACAAGCCCCAGCGGGCCTTCCGGGGCGGCGTGCTGCGGCTGGGGGACAAGGTGATGCAGATTAAAAACAACTACGACCTGAGCTGGGAGATACGGGATAGCCGGGGATTGTTGCAGGAAAGCGGCACCGGGGTGTTTAACGGCGATCAGGGTGTGGTGACGGAGCTGCGGGGAGAGGACAGCGTGACGGTGCTGTTCGACGGGGAGCGCCGGGTGAAGTACGACGCCACCCAGCTGGAGGAGCTGGAGCTGGCTTATGCCATTACCATCCACAAGTCCCAAGGCAGCGAGTACCCGGTGATTGTGATTCCGGTTCACAGCGGCCCGCCGATGCTGCTGTCCCGGAACCTGCTGTACACCGGGGTGACCCGGGCCAAAGAGCTGGTGGCGCTGGTGGGGCTGCCGGATACGGTGAAGCAAATGGTGGAAAACGACCGGGAGGTGCGGCGCTATACCGGGCTGGCCCGGCGGCTGAAAGCGATTTTTTCCTTTTTAACAGGAGAAGTGGGGATTTGACCGGGGCACCGGAAAAGATAACCGGGGAAACCGGGGGAGCCGGGGACGGGGAAAAGACCAACGGGGAGCGCCGGGAGAAAAACCCGTGGAACGGCAGGGCCGAATCGCAGGGGAAGGAGCGGCAGAGGAATGGGGCAAAAACAAGCGGGAACGGACGGAGCCGATGGGGCCGTCCGGGAGCCGGTTAAGGCGGAAAACGAGAAGTTGGCGCATGCCGGATTGACGCTGCGGGATCGGCTGTATTTGCTGGGGCGGCGGACGCTGGATTTCTTCTATCCCCGGCGGTGTGTGCTGTGCGGGGATATTATCCCTGCCGATGAGCAGGCCGGGACGCTATGCCACCGCTGCCGGGAGCCCATCCCCTTTTTGTCCGGCCGCCTGTGCCCCCATTGCGGTGTGCCGCTGGAAATGGGCGACGCCGTTTACTGCCGCCGGTGCGAAAAACTGCGGGATAAGGACGCCTTTGCCTACGGGTTTGCGGCCTTTTTGTATCCCCGGGTGCGGCCGGGGATCTACCTGCTCAAGTACGGCGGGCTGCGGAACAACGGGGATGTGCTGGCCGGGCTGATGCATGCCTATTTGTTCCGGGAACATCCCCATGGGCTGGAGAGGATCGACGCCTTGGTGCCGGTGCCTCTCCACAAAAATCGCCGGCGGGAGCGGGGGTTCAATCAGGCGGAGCTGTTGGCCCAGGGCTTGTCCCGCCGCACCGGCGTTCCCTGCCGGGAGGTTTTGGAACGGGTGCGGGACACCGAGCCCCAAAGCCGGCTGCATCCCCGGGACCGGGCAGGAAACCTGCGGAAGGCGTTTGCCCTGCGTCCCGGGGAGGATGTGCGGGGCCAGCGGCTGATGCTGATTGACGATGTGTTTACCACCGGGGCCACCATGAACGAATGCGCCCGGGTATTGCGCCGGGCCGGAGCCGCCGAGGTGGTGTTTTATACGCTGGCGGTGGCCGAAACGCCGAAACGGCAGGGGAAGCCGGTGGGGGACGAGTAGGGTCGGGAACCAAAGAAACGGGGAAAGAAGAAACGGGCGAGGCCGGGGGCTTCGCCTTTTCTACTTGGGAAGAGGGACCCGGGCAAGGGCACAATCCCTCCGACTTCGCTTT
>CAKTER010000154.1 GCA_934552695.1 uncultured Eubacteriales bacterium | reverse complement strand
CGCCCAGGCTTACCGCATCGTCGGGAGAAATGGTACCGTTGGTCCAAACCTCCAAAGTCAGCTTGTCATAGTCGGTAATCTGGCCCACACGGGTGTTCTCGACCAAAAAGTTCACCCGGCGTACCGGCGTAAAGATGGAGTCCACCGGCAACATCCCAATGGGCTGGTCATCGCTCTTATTCCGGTCGCTGCCCACATAGCCCCGGCCCTTTTTCACGGTAATCTCCATATACAGCTTGGTATTGGAGCCGCCAGACAGGGTCGCAATGTGGTGCTCGGGGTTCAAAATCTCTACTTCGTTGCCGCATTTAATGTCACGGCCCAAAACTTCCCCTTCGCCTTCCATGTCCACAACAATGGTTTTCGGCTCATCGCTTTCCGAATCCACCTTAATGGCCAGGCCTTTCAGATTCAGGATAATCTCCGTTACGTCTTCTTTCACACCGGGAATGGTGCTAAACTCGTGAACGACGCCGTCGATCTTCACATTGCTCACTGCCGCACCGGGCAGAGAGGAAAGCAGAATCCGACGCAGGGAGTTCCCCAGGGTCGTGCCGTAGCCTCTTTCCAAAGGTTCCACAACAAACCGTCCATAGGACGAATCGGCCGACATTTCAGCAATTTCGATGCGAGGTTTCTCAAATTCAAACACTCAATCAAACCTCCCTTTCATGCTTCGGCAGGAAAAAGCTTCCTCCCGCATAAGTATAGCCAAAGTTGGTCAGTCTTAGACAGACCCGCCGGGGCAGCTGAGGCCAAAATGCCCTCCGCCGCCTCACCGGTTCCGGTTGTTGTTTACTTGGAATACAATTCAACGATCAGAGTCTCTTCCACGGGTACGTCGATCTGAGAGCGCTGGGGCTTCGCCAGAACGGTACCTGAAAGCTTCTCGTGGTCGGCGGACAGCCATTCGGGAACAATCCGACGGCCAGTTACGTCCAGAACGTCTTTGTACCGCTGCATATCGGCATACTTTTCCTTAATGGCGATCACGTCGCCCACCTTCACTTCGTAGGAAGGAATATCCACGGGCTTGCCGTTCACGGTTACGTGCTGATGACGGACGATCTGGCGGGCCTCCTTACGAGTCCGGCCATAGCCCAAACGGAACATGACGTTGTCCAAACGCATTTCCAAAAGCATCAGCAGGTTTTCACCGGTGATACCGGTGCGGATTTTCTTTGCCTTAGCAAAGTAGCCCCGGAACTGCTTTTCCAGAACGCCGTAGATGAATTTGGCTTTCTGCTTTTCCCGCATCTGCAGGCCATACTCGCTCATCTTCTTGTTCATCCGGCCGTTCTTGCCGGCGTTGTTGCTCTTTTTGGACTTTTTATCAATACCCAGATAGGTGGGGTCCAGATCCAGGCTTCTGCATCTTTTCAGAACGGGCACCATTTCTCTTGCCATAGTCTTTAACGCACCTCCTATTATACTCTTCTACGTTTCGGCGGACGGCAGCCGTTATGAGGAACGGGAGTCACGTCGCGGATCAGGGTAACCTCCAGACCGGCGGCCTGCAGGGCGCGGATAGCCGCTTCCCGGCCGCTGCCGGGGCCCTTTACAAAAACTTCCACCGTCTTCAGACCATAGTCGCCGGCAGCTTTCGCAGCGGTATCGGCGGCCTGCTGAGCGGCATAGGGAGTGGACTTTCTGCTGCCGCGGAAGCCCAGCCCACCGGCGCTGGCCCAAGACAGGGCATTACCAGCAGCGTCGGTAATGGTTACGATGGTATTGTTAAAGGTCGACTGGATGTGCGCCTGGCCACGCTCTACTTTTCTCTTATCCCGACGTTTCCGGGAAGTCGCTTTTTTCACAGCCTGTTTCGCCATTACAGATTAACCTCCTTTATTATTTCTTCTTGTTGGCAACGGTCCGCCGAGGACCTTTTCTGGTTCTGGCATTGGTCTTGGTGCGCTGGCCGCGAACGGGCAGGCCCTTTCTGTGACGAATGCCTCTGTAACAGCCAATCTCCGTCAGCCGCTTAATGTTCAGGGAGACTTCGCGGCGCAGATCGCCTTCCACCAGCTGGGAATGGTCGATTACTTCACGGATCCGGGCCGTTTCTTCCTCGGTCAGATCCCGCACCCGGGTATCGGGGTTCACGCCGGCTTCCTTCAGAATCCGCACAGCGCTGGAATGGCCAATGCCATATACATAAGTCAGACCGATCTCGATCCGCTTTTCTCTCGGTAAGTCTACACCAGCAATACGTGCCATGTATCGTTACACCTCCTGATAGATTCGATATTCATGGAAATCCGATGGGATTTGGTTGCGTTATGGTTAAAAAGGCTTTCAAGGGTCGTTGCCCCTATCTCAGCCATGTGTGTCCGGGAAAATCCCGCTCAGCCTTGTCTTTGCTTGTGCTTGGGGTTTTCGCAAATGACCATGACGCGACCTTTTCTCTTGATAATTTTGCATTTTTCGCAAATAGGTTTCACAGAGGGTCTTACTTTCATCGCAAATACTCCTTTCGCGCGCTTATTTCGAGCGCCAGGTGATCCGCCCTTTCGTCAAATCGTAGGGCGACATCTCAATCAGTACCTTGTCCCCCGGCAAAATTCGGATGTAGTGCATCCGCAGCTTTCCGGAGATATGCGCCAGTATTTTGTGCCCGTTTTCCAGTTCCACCTGGAACATGGCGTTAGGGAGCTTCTCCAGCACAATGCCTTCCACTTCGATTACGTCGTCTTTGGACAAGCACGAAGCCTCCTTTACTTATAGATTACCTGCCGCCTGTTTCAAAACCCGCCGCAGCCCTGCGTCCCGGGGCGTGGCGCCACTTCGAAGCAGCTGCCGCAGCGTTTCGCCGCCGTCCCCGGCGTACCGGACGTGTTTCTTTTTTTTCCGCTTGGGTCTGTCCAGGGTGCGGTGCCTGCCGTCGGCCAGCCACAGGTAGTCGCCGTCTACGCCCACCACAGCGAAAAGCCGCCCGGCCTCCCGTCCGCAAGTGGCATAAACGATCTGGCCAACCGAATAGTCCAAGCTGATCTCTCCTTACTCCCGGAGGGTTAAAATCTCCGGCTCGCCGTCCGTAATCAGGACGGTGTTTTCATAGTGGGCCGCCCGGCTACCGTCGGCAGTCACCGTCGTCCAGCCGTCATCCAAAATCCGGACCTGCCAGCTGCCGGCGTTGACCATGGGCTCAATCGCCAAGGTCATCCCCGCCATCAACCGGATGCCCCGGCTCTTTTGACGGTAATTGGGAACCGCCGGATCCTCATGCATTTTGCGGCCAATGCCATGGCCTACAAAGTCGCGCACCACCGAGAACCCATTGGCCTCCACATAATCCTGCACCACAGCGCCGATCTCGTGGAGATGATGGCCGGCCCGGGCTACTTCCAAAGCCTTAAAAAAGCTTTCCTTCGTGACCCGTATCAGCTTTTCATCCTCCGGCGTAATCTGCCCCACCGGATAAGTCCGGGCGCAGTCGCCGTTGTAGCCGCCGATAAAACTGCCCATGTCGATGCTCAAAATGTCCCCTTCGTGCAAAATCTGCTTTCCGGGGATGCCGTGGATAACCACTTCGTTCACCGAGGCACAAATGGAGGCAGGGAACCCACCATAGCCTTTAAAGGAAGGAATGGCTCCCCGGCTCCGTAAAAAGTCCTCGGCAAACGCATCCAGCTCCCGGGTGCTTACGCCCGGCCGGATCAAAGGCCGAAAGGCCTTATCCAGTTCATCCAGCAGAGCGCCCGCCACCCGCATTTTTTCAATCTGTTCTGCGTTTTTAATCGTAATCGCCATTACGCCATGCCTTCCAATCCGGCAATGATCGCCTCGGTGATTTTTTCCAACCCCATAGCGCCGTCGATGGGCAACAAAATCCCTTGCGCCTTGTAGTAGTCTACCATGGGCTCCGACTGGCTGTGGTAGTTGGCCAGCCGTTTCCGGCCCGCCTCCTCGGTGTCATCCTTCCGCTGGGTCAGCTCCGCTCCGCAAGCGTCGCAGATACCGGCCTGAACCGGAGGCTGGAACAGCTTGTTAAACGTTGCGCCGCATTGGGGGCAGGTCAGCCGGGCGGTCAGCCGGGGCAAAACCACGTCGTCGGCCACGTCCAGGTAAATCACCTTATCC
>CAKTER010000153.1 GCA_934552695.1 uncultured Eubacteriales bacterium | reverse complement strand
CTCACCAGCCCCTTCCGGGTTCCATCGGCAAAATAAATGGTAAACCGCACCGTAATCGTGGGCTCCGGCGAAAGCTCACCGTCAATCAGCAAGGTGTCCCGGCTCATTTCCCGCACAATCATCCCGGCGGAATCCAGCAGCATCGTGCCGTCCACCGTCACCGCCACATAGTCAATGCCCTCCAAGCTGGTCAGCGACCACACCAGGGCGCTGCGGAACAGCAGCTCGGTGCTGTATTTTAGGTCGCTGTATTTTTTCGCCATATCCACCGTGACCAGTCCATCCTTGATGGTAGCCCCCTGGATCATGTTTCCCCCCAGCCCAAAGGCGTCCTGGGTTAGCTCGCTTTGCTCGGTTGCGGGTTTTTCCTGTAGCTGAACCAAAATCGACTGCACCCGCTCGTTCAGGGTATCTCCCGCAGCAATGCCATCCACCGCCCGCAAACCGGTCCCGGCAACATCGGGATAGTACAGCTGTACCTTTTCCCCGCCCTCGGGCTTCCCGCTGCTCTCTGTTTTCGTGGTATTCCCGGCGGTAGCATTGCCGGGGTTTCCGGCGCCGTTTCCCCCTTGGCAGCCCGTCAGCAGGCACAGCGCCGCCGCCCCTGCTGCCAGGCCCCGTTTTAATATGCGCTTCGTCACGCCCTTCCCCCTCTCGTCAGGACAGCGTTTTGTCCAGCTCCCGGGCCGCCTCGGCTACAATGCGGGCGGTTACATCCAGCCCCA
The DNA here is from genome assembly GCA_934552695.1 of uncultured Eubacteriales bacterium. Classification (GTDB taxonomy): domain Bacteria; phylum Bacillota; class Clostridia; order Lachnospirales; family Anaerotignaceae; genus CAKTER01. The sequence goes on along the minus strand of CAKTER010000153.1, from coordinate 3,384 downwards.
ACCGGCTGTTGATGCACAAGTCATAGTTGGCTGCCGCCCCCCACCGGCCGGAGGTAAAGAAGTTGTAGTACGATGCCCGGTACTTATCCTGTTTGGTCACAAAGCTCTCCAGCTTGTCATTCTTAACCCCGTAATCCTCCCGGGCCCGGCGAACCCGCTCGTCCAACGGAGCGTTGACAAACACCTTCAGGCATTCCTTCCGGTCGTGCAAAATATAGTCGGCGCAGCGGCCCACAATAATGCAGCCGCCCTTATCCGCCAAATCCCGAATCACATGGGATTGGGCCACAAAAATCTGGTCGGAAACCGAAGGCACCTGCCCCGAAAAATACAGGTCGTACAAAAAGCTGCCCGTAGGCCGCATATCCGAGTGCTTTACATATTCCTCGGAATACCCGGTTTTGCGGCATATTTCCTCAATCAGCTCCTTATCGTAAAAAGGCACCTGCAACAAATCGGCCACCTTTTGGGCAATCAACCGCCCACCGGAACCGTACTCCCGTCCAATGGTCACAATGGTTTTCATGGCAATTCCTCCTTTATATATTTTCGAATATTTTACAAAAGGCTTATTCCTGGAACAAAGCCCGGGCAAACTCCTTGGCCCGGAAGGGCTGCAAATCGTCGATCCCCTCGCCCACGCCAATAAACTTTACCGGAACCCCCAGCTCGGCCTGAATGGCGACCACCACGCCGCCCTTGGCCGTGCCGTCCAGCTTGGTCAGTACAATGCCCGTTAAAGGCGCCGCCTCCCGGAACAACCGGGCCTGCTGCAGGGCGTTTTGCCCCGTAGTGGCATCCAACACCAAATACACTTCCTTCCGGGCCTGCGGATACTCCCGGTCGATGATTCGGTCAATTTTTTTCAGCTCCTCCATCAGGTTCTTCTTGTTGTGGAGCCGTCCGGCGGTATCGCAGATTAGCAAATCCACGCCCTTGCTCCGGGCCGCCTGTACGGCGTCAAATACCACCGCCGCCGGGTCGGAGCCCTCGGTGTGCTTAATCACCGGCACCCCGCAGCGCTCCCCCCAAATCTCCAGCTGGTCGATGGCGGCCGCCCGGAAGGTATCTGCCGCCGCCAGCATCACGGTTTTCCCCTGCTCCCGGTACACATGGGCCAGCTTGCCGATGGTGGTGGTTTTGCCCACCCCGTTGACGCCGATGACCAAAAGCACCGCCGGGCCCTCCGGTTCCTCCGGCTCCTCCTTGTCCATTAGCCCGGCAATCTCTGCCGTCAGCAGCTCCCGCACCTGGGCCGGGTCGGTGGCCCGCTCCCGTTTGACGGCGGCCCGCAGGCCCTCCATTACGGTTTCGGTGGTCTCCACCCCCAGGTCGGCCATAATCAAGGCTTCCTCCAGCTCCTCGAACACATCCTCGTCAATGCTGGTAAAATGCCCCAACACCTCGTCGATGCCGCCCAAAATATTTTTCCGGGTCTTGCCCAGCCCTTCCTTTAACCGGCTAAAAAATCCTTTTTTTTCTGCCTTTTGTTCTTCCTGCTGCTCCGTTCCCCGTTCCATTTCTTCCATATTCCGTTAACCTCCGCTCAAGCTTCGTTCCGGGCTGCATCCCGCAACGTGACCGAAACCATTTTCGAGACTCCTTGCTCCTGCATGGTCACCCCGTATAGGGCGTCGGCGGCCTCCATGGTCCCTTTCCGGTGGGTCACCACAATCAGCTGGGTCCCATCGGATACCTTTTTTAAATATTCCGCATACCGGCGCACGTTGGCGTCATCCAGCGCCGCTTCCGTTTCATCCAAAATACAAAACGGCGAGGGCTTTTGCCGCAAAATAGCAAACAGTATCGCAATGGCCGTCAGCGTCCGTTCCCCGCCGGAAAGCAGGGTCATGCTTTGCAAGGTTTTTCCCGGGGGCTGGGCCACCACCTCGATGGCCGCCTCCAGGGCATTGCCCTCACCCAGCCGCAAGGCCGCCTGCCCGCCGCCGAACATTTCCCGGAATACCAAATTAAAGCTTTCGGAAAGGGCGCTCATTTTCTCCTGAAACTGCCGCTCCATTTGCCCGGTCAGCTCCTGCACCACCCGGCTCAGCTTTTCCTCGGTAGCTAAAATGTCATCCCGATGTGTGCAAAGCAGCTCCCGGCGCTCACTGGCTGCCGCAAACTCCTCCACCGCCGCCGGGTTCACCGGCCCCAGCGCCTTAATCTGACGCCGCAGCGCTCCGGCCTCGGCCTGTAATTCGTTCAGCGACACCGTAGGCTCGGGGAATTCCTCCGCCGCCTGCCAGGTCAGCTCAAACTCGTTCCACAGGCCGTCCCGCAGGCTCTTTAGCTCCTCCCGGGCCTTTTCCGCCAGCATTTCCAGCCGGGATGCCTGGGTTTCTAACCGGGAAAGCCGGGCAAACCCGCTTTCGGTCTCCTGCTCGGCTGTGGTCAGGGCGTTGCGGCCCGCTTCCTGCCGGGCGCTCCAATCGGTCAGGGCGGCCTGAGCCGCTTCCCGTTCCCCTTCCAGCACCCGTTCCTCTGTGTCCAGCCGGGCCATTTCCCGCCGGGCCTCCTCCCTCGCTGCCAGCGCCTGCCTTTGTTCGGCCTCCCGCTGGGCTGCCGCCGCCAACCGCTCCTGCATTTCCCGGTTTTCCCTGGAAATATTTTCCACTACATTTTCTTCTTCTTTTTCGGTACGCTCCTGATCCAGCCGGGCCACATGCAGCGCCTCCCGGCAGGCCTCTACCGTTTTCCGCCCCAGCTCCAGCCGGGTCTGCAAGCGCTCCATTTCCTCTTTTTGGGTGCCAATCTCCTGCTCCCGCCGGGCCAGTTTTTCGCCCACCTGGGCTACCGTATCCCGGGCCTGGGCCAGCTGCTCCCGCAGCCGGGTCTCCTCCCGCTTTAAATCGTCCTGTCGCTCCCGGTCGGCAGAGAGCAACTGGGCATAGTGCCGTTGCTCGGACTCCTGCACCAGTTTTTCCTCCGAAAGCCGCCGGGCCTCGGTTTCCAGCGCCTGTCGCTGCTCGCCCATCTGCTCCTGCTGAGCCGCAAAGGCGTCCCGCTGGGCGGCAAGGGCCTGTAATGCGCTTTTCCGGGTGGCCGTTTCGGTTTCCAGCGCCTCAATTTCCCGGCTCCGGCCAAAGATGGGGGCCGCGTTCTTGCTACGGCTGCCGCCGGTCATCGCCCCCCCGGCGGCAAACAGCTCGCCCTCCCGGGTGACCAGCCGGTATTTTTGCTTATATTTTTTAGAAAGGGCAATGGCGTGATCCATGGTATCCACCACCAGAGTCATGCCCAGCAGGTTTTCGGCCACCGTCCGGAATTCCGGGTCACAGCTGACCAAATCTGCCGCCACGCCCAGCACCCCGGGCTCCCGGAGCAAAGCGTCCTTTTCCCGGCCCAACGACCGGGGACGGGTAGCGGTGAGGGGGATAAACG
>CAKTER010000152.1 GCA_934552695.1 uncultured Eubacteriales bacterium | reverse complement strand
CACCAGCAAATCGGCGGAAATGGCCCCGGCCACCGTAGCCGAAAGCTGGTCGTTATCGCTGAACACCAGCCCCTCGATTTCCGAAGTAGACGTGACGTCGTTGGCGTTGATGATGGGAATGACCCCCATCTCGAACAGGGTGTTCATGGTGTTGATGGTGTTTTGCCGCCGCTCGCCCTCGAAAAAGTCCTCTTTAGTCAGCAAAATCTGGGCCACGGTTTGGTGATAGGTATTAAAAAAGTTTTGGTAAATTTGCATCAATGCCGCCTGACCCACCGCAGCAGCCGCCTGCTTTTGGCGGGTCACCGTAGGTCGCTCCGCAAAACCCAGCCGAACCGAGCCCACACCCACAGCGCCGGAGCTGACCAAAGCCACGTCCAGCCCCCGATTGTGGAAGTCCGTCAGTTCCCAGGCCAGCTTTTCCATCATCCGCAGATTCAGCCGCCCGTTGGGGTAGGTGATGGTAGAGGTACCTACCTTGATGACCAGCCGCTTGTATTGGCCGGTTTTGCGTGCTTGTGACATTACTTTCATCTCCTAATTGATAAATAGGACTTTATTTTACAACAAGTCCCGGCAAATTGCAAAGCCTGGAGACAACAAAAGGGAAGAAAACTTTGGTTTCCTTCCCGACGGGGGACCCGTCCCATCGGAAAAGAAATTCAGCGTTCTCCCCGACTTTCCTGATTTATACCAAAAATAGCCCCCGGAGACCGGGGGCTAAAAGAAACAACCACTTCCGTCTTACAAAATCCAAAGCCGTTTACCGTTCATACGAAATCTCGCAGGTCGCTCCCCCTTCGTTCCGGTAAACCTCCGTGACCGTCCGGCGTGTCTGCCCATTCTCAGCGGCCGTCTCCGTTTCCCGGCAGCTCACAAACGTCCAGCCCAACAGGGGGCGAACTACCGGCGAGGTTGCTTCCTCCATCTCGCTTGCCGCTCCGTTCAGAGTTATCCGCCCTTGGGCAAAGCCCACCTGCCAGCCCCGGGCCTCCAGATCCCGCAGGCGCACAAAGCACACTCCGTTTTGCCACAGCAAATGGAAGTCCGCCCAGTCCTCGATGGCTGTCGCTCCGGCCGGCACCCCGGTCAGGCCCTCTACCCGGCCCACCACCCGGTCGGCCGCCGTTTTCGTGACAAAATCGTACTCCGAAACCAGCAAATTCCCGGTGACAAAGTCCAGCCTGCAAACCGTTTCGTAGGTGCCCGGCTCCTGCCCCGAGGCCCATACCGTCTCGATGCGAAGAGTCGGGCTGCCGGTAGCCAAACCGCTCAAAATCAGCCGCTGCTCCCGTACCGTCCAGTACCCAGCGGGGAAATTTTGAGCCGTCAGCCGCTGGCTTTCCACCTCTGCCGCTGCTGCCCCGGCCCGGAACAGGTCGGCCTTGGACACGATAAATTCCGCTGTGGTTCCGGCGGCTTCTCCCGCTGTGGAAACCGTCACCACCGGGCTGTCTGCCGGAAAATCCGCCAGCCGGACGGCACCCACCGCCGCCAGCTCCTCCACCGCCACATAGTTGTAGTCCTCCCACAAAACCCGGTGCAGGGTCTGCGGGGCGCCGTTGACGGTAAGCGCCAGAGTTTCCGGCAAGGCCGCCGCTGCCGGGGCAACCACCCCAAGGCTCAGTGCGAACACCATCCCCGCCAACCGCATCCACCGAAGCTTCCTACCGCCGTTCTTTCGTTCGTTCACTAGGCCTCTTCCCCTTTTTTTCTTCTTATTTTCTTATTTCTTCTCTTTCTCTATCCCTCCTTATTCTTTTTCGCCCTTTCCTTTCTTTCTCCTCTTTTCCATTCTTTCCCGTTTTTCCTCCGCCGTCACCCTTTTGTTCCCTGTTTCATATCCTACAGCAACCGTTGTTGTCCACTTTTTTAGGAGGGTTGCCCATGGTCGCTCACGCCTTAGCCGCCTACGACGCCGGGGATTCCTGCGCCCAATGCCTGCCCCGGGCCGCTGCCGCCGTTTATGGCTTTTCCCTGTCCCCGGCGGAGCTTTCCGCCCTCAACGTACTTTCCGGGGGGCTGGGCATCGGCGGGCTATGCGCCGTGGCCCTTTCGGCCCTGCTGTGTCTGGGCCTGCTGTGCGACGAAGCCACCGCCCGGCAGCTGCGCCTCTGCTTTTTGTGCCGGTTTCAGGCGGAGCAGGGCTGCCTGCACTGTGCCGGGCTCTCCCGGGGGGACTGCCGCTCTCTCATCGCCGCCGGAGCCGCCCTGACCCAGGAGCTGTTGGAAAGCGCAGGCTGTCAGCCCGCCGCCTCCCGGTAACATTCCTGCCACCTTCCCCTCCGCTTGCCCTCGGTTCCTTCCTACAAACTCCTCCCATTCTTCCGCCAAAATCCCACAATCCAATGGGAAGAAAACTTCGTTTTCTTCCCATTGAGGGAACTCGTCAAATAAAAAAGAAATGCAAGCATTCCTTTTTCTATTCTCCTCGTTCTACACAAAAAGGCGACGTATGCTGCCATACCTCGCCTTTCGGAATTTTATTGCACTTTACTTCTGGGAATTGGCGTTTTGAACAATGGCGCCCTCTTCCACCAGCTTCTTCACTTCTTCGTCGGAATAGCCCAGCGCCTTCACAATGGAAACGGAATGCTCGCCCAGCAGCGGCGCCGCCTCGTAGGGGGTCAGCCCGGCATCCCCCACCTTAACGGGAGGCACGGGCATGTTGATGGTGCGGCCGCTCTTAAAGGTAAAGGGCCGGACGTTGTCGTTGGCCAGGGCCTGGGGATCGTTATGAACCTCCTTGGCGTGGCGCAAACGGCCGTACACGCAGTCGATGGCGTGGAGCCGCTCGCAAACCGTAGCGCTGTCTACCTGAATAAAGGCCGCTTCAAAAGCGTCGATCAAATCCTTGCGGTTCTTCATGCACAGCTCCATGCTGCCAAACCGGGGATCGTCGGCCAGCTGGGGAGCGCCAATGGCCTCGCACAGCGGGCGGAAGAACCGGTCGTATTGCAGGATGCACAGCATAACCCATTCGCCGTCGCTGCACTTGTAGTTGGTGACCAGCGGGTTCACCATGTAGCGCTGCTTGGGATAGGGGTCATTGTAGGGGGGCTGGGTCACCACCGACAGCATGCTGCCGTACCAAATGGCGGTGCCGTACAGGGAGTTGTTGACAAAATCGCCCTTGCCGGTCTTTTCCCGGGCCAGCAAGGCGGCGCAGATACCGCCAAACAGAGCGGTACCGGTGGAAGCGTCGCCAAAGGCAGGGGGCGCTACCATGGGATAGCCGCCGGCTTCGGCAAAGTCGGCCAAGGACCCGCTGCGGCTCCAATAGGCCACGGCGTCAAACCCGGGGTCGTCCTTGTCGGGGCCGTCCAGACCGTAGCCGGTCAACAGGGCATACACCAGCCGGGGGAACCGGTCTTTGATGGAATCGTAGTCGATGCCCATTTTCCGCAAAGCCTGGGGCCGGTTGTTGGTAATAAACACGTCGGCATCTTCCAGCAGCTTAAAGAAAATCTCCTTGCCCTCGGGCTTCTTTAAATTTAAACACAAGTTCTTTTTGTTGGCATTATATAAATCGAAAATGGGGTTCTCCTCTTCGGTCGCCGGGCAGCCTGCCGTTACGCCAAAGTACCGCCACACATCCCCGCTGGGGGGTTCGATTTTAATGACCTCGGCGCCCCAGTCGGCAAACAGCCGGGCACAGGTAGGAGCTGCCACGTAGGTACTCAGGTCGATAACCTTATACCCTTCCAAAAGCTTAGCCACAATCCATTCCTCCTTATTCTTCCTTGTTTTTCCTGGTTACTTTCGTAACGCCGGTCTAGACTTAATCTATTCATTGACCTTATTTAGTATACACAATTTGACAACTTCTTGTCAAGGCTTCTTCGGCCCAATCTGAAATTTTGGGTAACAAAAAAGGGCCCTTCGGCCCTTCCTTTGTTTATTCTGCCGGGTCCCGCAGCACCCGAAACAAAATGGCGTCCACTGCTTCCTGGGCTTGCTCCAAATCGGCGTCGCTTCCCTGCCCCAAAAACAGGGAAAAGGCCCCGCCCCAAGCACAGAGCTGCACCAAACGGACGATGTCCTCGTCGGCCACGCCTGCGGGGATTTGCCCCCGGCTGCGGCCATAATCAATAATCTCCTGAATGTCCCGATAAAAATACCGGCTCTCGTCCTTTAAGGGGCTTTTTCCCTGCTTAA
>CAKTER010000151.1 GCA_934552695.1 uncultured Eubacteriales bacterium | reverse complement strand
CCGGATAAGCAGCTGGTTAATGACCCGGGAAATCCCCTTTTCGTTGCCGGGGATGCTGGAGGCGCTGATGATGATTTTATCGTTGGGTTTAATGCTAATCTGCCGGTGCTCGTCACTGGCAATCCGGGTCAGGGCGCTCATGGGCTCGCCCTGGGTGCCGGTGGTGATAATCACCAGCTGCTCGTCGGTAAACCGGCGGGTTTCCGAAATATCAATCAGCGTGTTGGCGGGGATATTCAAATACCCCAGCTCCATCGAGGTTTTCACGGCGTTAATCATGCTGCGGCCAATGATGGCCACCTTCCGGTTATGGTTCGCCGCCGCATTCACAATCTGCTGGATACGGTGGATATTGGACGAGAACGTGGCCACCATAATCCGGTTGTGGGGGGTCTCGTCAAAAATCTGCTCAAACACGCCGCCCACGGAGCTTTCGCTCATGGTATAGCCCTTCCGCTCTGCATTGGTGGAGTCGGCCATTAAAAGCAGCACCCCGGCCTTGCCCAGCTCGGCAAAGCGCTGCAAATCCGCCACGCCGCCGTCAATGGGGCTATAGTCAATTTTAAAGTCGCCGGTATGCACCACCACGCCCACCGGCGTGGTAATGGCCAGAGCCACCGCATCGGCAATGGAGTGGTTGGTGTGGATAAACTCCACCTTAAACTGGCCCAGCCGCACGGTTTCCCCCGCCACCACGGTGTGCAGGGTGCAGGATTCCAAGATTCCATGCTCCCGCAGCTTGTTGGACAAAAGCCCCAGGGTCAGCTGGGTACCGAACACCGGCACGTTCAGCTCCTTTAATACATAGGGCAGGGCGCCGATGTGGTCCTCGTGGCCGTGGGTGAGGACAATCCCCCGAATTTTATCGGCGTTCCGTTGTAAATAGGTGATGTCGGGAATCACAATGTCGATGCCCAACATGTCGTCTTCGGGAAAGCCCAGCCCGCAGTCCACAATCACAATATCCTGATTGTATTCAAACACGGTCATGTTTTTCCCAATTTCCTGCAGCCCCCCCAAGGGGATAATGCGCAGCTTTGATTTTTTCGTTGCCAAATCAACACCTCCGGTATACTCGTTGTTTTTATGGTTTGTTTTTTAAACTTATAAAATCCCGCAAAATCCGCTTTGCCGGTTTTTGTCAACTTTTTATGGTTTTTGGCACTTCTTTCGCCCATACCAAAGAAAAGCACGCCCGGCGGCCTGCCTCCTTTGGTTTTTGTAAATTGCCCCGGCTGTCCGGCTCAGTCGTCCAGCTCCAGGTCGTACTCCTCGTTCTCTTCAAACAGCTCGGCAGCGGCCTCAAACTCGTCGCCGTCCTCCAGCCGTTCGTAGGTCAGTTCGTCGTCGTCGTCGCCCACCTGCTTCAAAATCTCGGCTTCCGGCTCGTCGTCGTCCATGTACTCGCTCTTGACCACCAGCAGGTAGTTTACGCCGTTTAGGCTGGCCCGGTCAATAATCACAAATTCTTCGTCCAGGCCGTCCTCATCGGTCATGGTGACCGTATCAAATTCTTCGTCGTCTAGCAAAATCTCTTCGTCAAACTCATCCATATGTTCTTTATCCATGATTCTATCCCTTTCAAATCCCTACGTTCTTATTGTTGATCCAAATATCCCTGCAAAATGTAAACGGCGGCCAGCTTATCCACGTTTTGCTTCCGCTGGGCGGCGGAAAGCCCGCCGGCCTGCATGGCGGCCTGTACCGCCACCGTGCTAAACCGCTCGTCCCACAGCACCAGCTCCGCCTGGGGGAACCGCTTTTGCAGGCGCTCGCCAAAGGCCCGGGTCTTTTCACACCGGTCGCCCTCGGTATTATCCAAGTTTTTGGGCAGGCCCAAAACGATTTTCGTAATCTGGCGTTCTTCCACAATCTGGGCCAGCTCCCGCAGGTTCTGCTTATAGGCCTCGGGGCGTTCCCGCCGCAAAATCGTCAGGCCTTGGGCCGTCAGCCCCAATCCGTCGCTGACCGCCACCCCAATGGTCTTATCGCCAAAGTCCAGTCCCAAAACAGCCATGGCTTACCCTTTCATGTTGTGGCGCAGGTAGTCCTCCACCAGCTCCTCCAGCAGTTCGTCCCGCTCCAGCTTGCGGATAAGCACCCGGGCATTGTTATAGCTGGTAATGTAGGTGGGGTCCCCCGACAAAATATAGCCCACAATCTGGTTCACCGGGTTATAGCCCTTGGCCACCAACGCATCGTACACCGTGGTCAAAATCACCTTGGTGGCGCTCATGGTTTCTTTTTCTACCGTCCCAAAGGACATGGTCTCGTTCAGGTTTTGATTCTCTTTCATACAGCGCCTCCTGTCCCGGTCACTCCGTTTGGTTGATTCCTTTATTCTATCTCAATCCTGCTCAGGATGCAAGGCCATTTTCCCCACCAGGGCCTCGCCTTCCACCGCCTGGGCCTCCACGTTGTAAATTTTTCCGCCCTCCGGGGCCGCAAACCGCACCCGCAGATATTGGGGGGTATAGCCCTCCCGCACACCGGGGGCCACTTCCTCCTCTGCCAGCACCGGCAGGGTTTGGCCCACATACCGGCTAAGCCGCCGATGGGTGCATTCCTCGGAAACCGCCAGCATCCGCTGCACCCGGTCGCTCTTCACGGCGTTGGGCACCTGATCGGCCCGGGCCGCCGCCGGCGTCCCCCGCTTGGGGGAAAAGGGGAACACGTGGACCTTTAAAAAGTCCATTTTCTCTACAAACGATAAGCTCTCCAAAAAGTCTTGCTCGGTTTCCCCGGGGAAGCCCACAATCACATCGGTGGTCAATTCTGTCCCGGGGAGTCCCTTCCGCAGCAGCTCTGCCGCCGCCGCATATTCCTCCGCCGTGTACCGGCGGTTCATTTCGCGCAGGGTCTTGCCGCACCCGCTTTGCAGCGACAAATGGAAGTGCCGGCACACCTTGGGCAGGGCCGCCAACCGGGCCACAAAGTCCGCAGTGACAATGTTGGGCTCTACCGAGCTAAGGCGAATCCGCTCCACCCCCGGCACGGCGTGAACCAGCTCCAACAGCCCCGCCAGGCCGATGGTTTTTAAGTCCTTGCCATAGGAGGCCACATGGATGCCCGTCAGCACCACCTCGGGGAAGCCGTTTTGGGCCAGCCGCCGTACCTCGGCCACCACGTCCTCCGGCGCCCGGCTCCGCACCGGGCCCCGGGCGTAGGGAATAATACAATAGGCGCAAAACCGGTCGCAGCCGTCCTGAATCTTTAAATACCCCCGGGTGCGCCCGCTGAGCCGGTCGATGGACAAGGGCTCAAAATCCCGCTGGTGGGCCACGCTTTCCACCCGGTTCACAAGCCCCATTTCCGGCCGGTAATGCTCCGCCAGCTCCACAATCTCCCGCCGGTTGCCGGTCCCCAGCAGCAGGTTAATTTCGGGGAGCTTGGCCAGCTCCGCCGCCGCCACCTGGGCATAGCAGCCAATCACCGCCACCAAGGCGTTCGGGTTTTGCCGCTTTACCCTGCGAATCAGCTGACGGCTTTTTTTGTCGCCCAAATTCGTTACCGAGCAGGTATTGATGATATAGAGATCGGCCTCGTCGTCGATTTCCACAATCTGATGGCCCCGGGCGGCAAACGCCTCGTTCAGGGCTTCGGTTTCGTACTGGTTTACCTTGCAGCCCAACGCATAGCCTGCCACTCTCATCGTTTTGCCCTCCCCGGGAACAGCCGGGCCATTTCCCGCAAGGCGGCGTCGTTGTTGTTGCTCCCCAAAACCCGGGTAGCCGCCGCCCGCACCCCAACGGGAGAATGGCTCATGGCGTAGGAGGTCCCCGCCTCGGCCATCATTTCCAAGTCGTTAACATTATCTCCAAAAGCTACCGTTTCATCCCGGCCAATGCCCAGCCGGGCTTGCAAAAACGCCAGCGCCGTACCCTTGTTGATGTCCCGGGCCATAAAATCGATGCAGTGAAAGCCCGAAAACGTCACCGCCGCCTCCTTGCCGTACCGGCGGCGCATTTCGTTCATGGTGGTAATGGCGTCCTCCGGCTCCACAAACGAAATTTTTACAATCTCCGGGTCGTCCACCGTCCGCAGGTCCTCCCGGTACTCGATGTCGTAGCGGAAGCCCCCGGAGGACAAATACTCCTCCTGCCGGTGGGAGTTGGTATAGGCCCGCTTCCGGCTGGAAAGCATGGCCGAGCAGTGCGG
>CAKTER010000150.1 GCA_934552695.1 uncultured Eubacteriales bacterium | reverse complement strand
TGGCAAGGCCAGCCAGCTGGGGCTGTATCTGCCCAACCTGCTGGGGCTTTCCGAGGGCGAACGGATTTTATATGTGACGGCCACCAAGGACTTTGCCGGGTATATGTTCTTTGTGTTCCAAAACGGCAAGGCTGTCAAGGTGCCCCTTGGCGCCTATGCCACCAAAAGCAACCGGAAAAAGCTGGTCAATGCCTATTCCGATAAGGCGCCGCTGGCGTATTTGGCCCACATCCCCGAGGACAGCGACTTTTTGCTGCTGCGGGATGCGGATAAGGCCACGCTGATGAACACGGCCCTGCTTTCGGAAAGCGTTTCCAAAAACGCCGGGGGCATACAGGCCTACACCCTTAAAAAGAACAGCAAGGTCTCCCGGGTCATCCCCAAGGACGAATTTTTGAGCAACAACGTGGAGTATTACCGGACGCAAAAGCTGCCCACCACCGGCCACTTTTTGCAGGAGGCCGATAAACAGAAAAACGGCATCAGCCCGCAAATCGCCCTGCCGGGAATGGAAAAATAAAATCCTTGTACCACCCATTCCCCTTTCCCCGCTTCCCAGTCTGCTGTTTCACAATCCTTCCCATACAAAAAATGAGCCCGAGGAACCCCTCCGGCTCATTTTTTTGTTTCGTGTTTTTTTGATTTCTTCCGGGGTTATGTCCCCAGGTACGCCGCCTTAATGGCCTCGTTGTCCAAAAGCTCCTTCCCGGAGCCGCTCATGGTGATGCGCCCGGTCTCCATCACATAGCCAATATCCGCAATTTTTAGGGCCATATTGGCGTTCTGCTCAATCAGCAGCACGGTGACCCCCTGCTTATTGATTTCCTGAATGATGGTGAAAATATCCCGCACCACCAACGGCGCCAAGCCCAGCGAGGGCTCGTCCATCATAATCACCTTGGGACGGCTCATCAGTGCCCGGCCCACCGCCAGCATCTGCTGCTCGCCGCCGGACAGGGTGCCGCCGGCCTGCCAGGAGCGTTCCTTTAGCCGGGGGAACAGGGAATACACCCATTCCAGGTCGGCTTTCAGATCGTCCTTCCGCAAATAAGCGCCAATCTTCAGGTTTTCCAGCACCGTCAGGTCGGGGAAAATCTTCCGGCCCTCGGGCACCAGCGTAATCCCCCGGCTCACAATGTTATAGGGCACCATCCCCGTCAGGTCCTCGCCGTTAAACTCCACCTTCCCCGCCTTGGGCTTAATCAGCCCGGCAATGGTCCGCAGGGTGGTGGATTTTCCGGCGCCGTTGGCCCCGATTAGGGTTACAATGCTGCCCTCGGGCACCTCGAAGGTAATGCCCTTTACGGCCTCGATACCGCCATAATTGACTTGCAAATCCGAAATTTTAAGCATCCTCGGCCACCCCCAGATATGCGTCGATTACCCGCTGGTCATTCTGAATTTCTGCCGGTACGCCCTGTGCAATCAGGCGGCCAAAGTCCAAAACATAAATGCGGTCGGAAATTTTCATAACCAAATCCATGTGATGTTCAATCATCAAAACCGTCAACCGGTATTTGTCCCGGATATGAGCAATAAATTCGCTCAGTTCTTGGGTTTCCTGCGGGTTCATGCCGGCCGCCGGCTCATCCAACAGCAGCAGCTTGGGCGAGGTCGCCAGCGCCCGGGCAATCTCCAGCCGTCGTTGGAGGCCATAGGGCAGGCTGCCCGCCACCTCGCCGGCCAAATGCAGCAGGTCTTGTTCTTCCAGCAGGGCCGCCGTTTCCTCCCGCATCCGCTTTTCTTCCTTGTGGTTGGCCCGGAAGGTGGCGGAAAACATATTTTGTTTGGCCCGCATATGCTTGGCAATCAGCACGTTATCGAACACGCTGAGGGACGAAAACAGCCGGATGTTTTGGAACGTCCGGGCAATGCCCCGGTAGGTGATATGGTCGGGGGTCGGATTCAAGATTTTGGCCGTCCCCGCAAAAGGATCCAGCGCCTTCCGGGCTTCGTCCTCGCTCTCGCCGTTATACAGCCCGGCGTTTTCCCCAGCATACAGTTTTTTCATTTTTCCTTGGGGATGATTGCGGATGATGGGCTCTCCGCCAAAGGATACCATGCCGTTGGTCGGCTCGTACACCCCGGTAATGCAGTTAAAGGCCGTGGTTTTCCCGGCGCCGTTAGGGCCAATCAGGGCCACAATCTCCCCCTGGTTTACGTCCAGCGACAGGTTGTTGACGGCAACCACGCCGCCGAACTGCATGGTGATATTTTCCACCCGCAAAACGTTCTCAGGCATCCTTGCCGCCTCCTTCCCCTACTGCCGCAGTTTTTTTGGGCTTTTTCCGAAACAGGTCGGGCAGCTCCCGGGTGCCCATAATCCCATGGCTGTAAAACAGCACCACGCACATGATGATAATGGAGAACACCACCAGCCGGAAGCCGGAACGCAATAGCGGCATTTGCAAAGACCCCGAGGTAGCAAAGTACACCAGCCACCCCAGCAGGCCCACGCCCACGGCCCCCGCCACCAGCTTTTTCCACAAAAGATTGGTGGTCTTTTTCTCCCGCCGCAGCAAAGCCAGCACCGCCGCCACCACAGCAATGGCAAAAATTACAATAAAGGCAATCCGCCCCGGGGAGTTGACGGCCTGGAACACCATGGTGTTGTCCAAAAACCGCAGCCACCACTCGGAGCAGGCAATAAACAGGAAAGCGCCGATCACCGAACCGGTCACGGAGCCAATGCCCCCCAGCACCACAATCAGCAAAATCTCGTAGGTCATAGCCGACTTAAACTGGCCGGCCTGCACCGTCCCGGCAAACATGGCCAGCAGGGCGCCGCCAATGCCCGCAAAAAACGAGGAGGTGCAAAACGCCATTTCCTTGTGCTTGAACAGGTTAATGCCCATGGCCTCGGCCGCAATTTCGTCCTCCCGGATGGCCTTAAAGGCCCGGCCATAGGAGGAATTGATGAGCAGCACAATGACCAAAATACACAGCGACGCCACAACCACCGGCACCAGCGTGGAAAACGAAACCACCTTGCCGCCGATGGTAGCCTTAAACGAATTCAGCCGGATATAGCTTTTTAACACGTTGGAGCCGTTGGTCACAGGGCCCAGCTTATCCCACTGGAAAATGGCCCGGATAATCTCGGCAAAGCCCAACGTAGCAATGGCCAGATAGTCGCTTTTTAACCGCAGCACCGGCAGGCCGATGAGGTAAGCGAACAGCGCTGCCACGCAACCGGCCAGCAGCAGGGCCACAATGACCCCCAAAATCATGCCAAAGCCGGCTTCCCCGGGCAGGCCGACCAAGCCGTTAAAAAACTCCTGAAACGAGAACTTGATGAGGCCGCCGTCGTAGTACTGATACACCGCATCGTGGGCCGCCACAGGAATGGTAAACACCGCATAGGTGTAGGCCCCCAGCAGCATAAAGCCCGCCTGGCCCAGCGAGAACAGGCCGGTAAACCCGTTCAGCAGGTTCATGGACACAGCGACCAGAGCATAGACCGAACCTTTTTTGATAACCGTTAACAGCATGGCCATGGAGGACGTGCCGGGAATAACCATTTCCAGCACTACCATTAAGGCATAGAGGATGGCCAGCCCCACCACCGTAATCAACACGGTGCGTTTTTTGTTTGCTTTTTCCATTCTCCCCACCCCCTTAAACCTTGTCGGTGGCCTTTTCACCGAACAGGCCGGTGGGCTTAAATACCAAAATAACAATCAGCAAAACAAAGGTGAAGGCGTCGGAGAAGGTCGTCCAGCCTAAGCCTTTGATGATGTTTTCGCAAATCCCGATGATAAAGGCGCCAATCACCGCCCCGGGAATGGAGCCGATGCCGCCGAATACCGCTGCCACAAAGGCCTTTAGGCCGGGCATCCCACCGGCGGTAGGCGTTACGCCGGGATAGTTGGAAAAGTAGAGCATACTGCCGATAGCCGCCAAAAACGAGCCGATGATAAACGTGGTGGAAATGACGCTGTTAATCTTAATGCCCATCAGCTGGCTGGTGTCAAAGTCCTTGGCTACCGCCCGCATGGCCATTCCAATCTTGGTTTTATTAATGAGGGTAACCAGTAAGATTACCAGCACCACCGTCAGCACCGGGGTAATGACCGTAACCATTTTGGTGGAAGCCCCCATCACCGTAATGGTTTTGGAGATAAAGGGGATGGACGGATAGTTTTTGTTCAAGCCGCCGGTCACATAC
>CAKTER010000149.1 GCA_934552695.1 uncultured Eubacteriales bacterium | reverse complement strand
CGGAGCCGGTTTGGGCCATGGGTAAAATGGAATTGGAAATATCCTCGTAGGTATAGCCAAAGGCCTTGTACAGCTTGTCCCGCTCCTCGTCGGTGTAGTGGGGTACCCGATGGTTGGGCACCGGCAGCTCGCTGAGCTGCACCAGCTGACTGTCCAGCCACTCGCCGTAGGGCTGGCGGCCGGCATAATACTCCTTACATTCCTCGTCGGAAATAAGCCGCTTTTGGACGGTATCCACCAGCAGCATTTTACCGGGCTGTAGGCGGGACTTTTGTAAAATATCCGCCGGGGGAATGTCCAGCACGCCCACCTCGGAGGACAGGATGAGCCGGTTGTCCCGGGTTACATAGTACCGGGCGGGGCGCAGGCCGTTCCGATCCAGTACCGCTCCCAAACTATCGCCGTCGGAAAACAGGATGGCGGCGGGGCCGTCCCAGGGCTCCATCATGGTGGCATAGTACCGGTACAAGTCCTTCTTTTTCCGGCTGATATTGGGGTCGTTTTTCCAGGGCTCGGGAATGGTAATCATCACCGCTAGAGGCAGGGGGATGCCGTTCATCACCATAAACTCCAACGTGTTATCCAGCATGGCCGAGTCGGAACCGGAGTCGTTGATGACAGGCAGAATTTTGTCCATATCCGCTTCCAAACAAGAGGAGCGCATGGTCTCCTCCCGGGCCAGCATCCGGTCCATGTTCCCCCGGATGGTGTTGATTTCGCCGTTGTGCAGGATGAACCGGTTGGGGTGGGCCCGCTCCCAGCTGGGCATGGTGTTGGTGGAGAACCGGGAATGGACCGTGGCGATGGCGCTGGTATAGTCCGGGCTTTGCAGGTCGGCATAAAACTGCCGCAGCTGGCCCACCAAAAACATCCCCTTGTATACGATGGTGCGGGAGGATAGGCTGGCCACATAGGTGTTGTCGTTGCTTTGCTCAAATACCCGGCGAATCACATACAGCCGCCGGTCAAAGTCCAGCCCCTTTTCCAATCCTTGGGGGCGCTTCACAAAGCATTGGCAAATAAAGGGCATGGAGGCATGGGCCTTGTCGCTCAAAATACCGGGATTCACCGGCACGTCCCGCCAGCCCAAAAAGGTCACGCCTTCCTTGGCGCAAATCACCTCGAACATTTTTTGGGCCTGCTTCCGGGCCAGCACCGCCTGAGGGAAGAAAAACATCCCCACGCCGTAGTCCCGGGCGTCTCCCAGGCTCAGGCCCAAGTCCTGGCCCACCCGGGAGAAAAAGCTATGGGAAATCTGAAGCAAAATGCCGACGCCGTCGCCGATTTTCCCGGTGGCGTCCTTCCCGGCCCGATGCTCCAGCTTTTCCACAATACTTAAGGCGTCGTCCACGATTTGGTGGGAGGGGACGCCATCGATGCTGACGACTGCCCCAATGCCGCAGGCGTCGTGTTCAAATTGCGGTTGGTACAGGGTTTGGGGGCATACTTTTTTCATGGCAAACGTCCTTTCGCTTATTTTCCGCTATCGCCGTAGTTGGAAAGCACCCGGGCCGAGGGGTCGTTGACCTGGCAGCCCTCCCAGTTGGGGTTGGGCATCCAAAAGCCGGCAATCATCTGCGCCTGTCCGGGGTAGTACCGCTCGAACAACTCCCGGTACAGCAGGGATTCCTTGGTAAACGGCTGGGCAAAATCGTATTGCTTCCGCTTTTCTTTAAATTCTTCGTCGGTGTATTGGCTTTCGGCAAAGCGCTTCAGGTCGTCCACCATGGAATGGCCCACGGCGTCGCTGAAGGCCGCTTTTTCCCGCATTAAAATGCTCTGAGGTAAAAAGTCCCCTTCAAAGGCATGACGCAGTAAATATTTGCCCTTGCCGTAGCGGTTCACCTTGATTTCCGGGTCCAGGTGCATCACATACGAGGCAAAGTCCAGGTCGCCAAAGGGCACCCGGGCCTCCAGAGAGTTCACGGAAATACACCGGTCGGCTCGCAGCACATCGTACATATGCAGCTCCCGCACCCGCTTTTGGGCCTCCTCCTGAAAAGCGGCGGGGGAGGGGGCAAAGTCGGTATATTTGTAGCCAAACAGCTCGTCGGAAATTTCGCCGGTCAAAATCACCCGCAGGTCGGTGTTTTCGTGAATGTATTTACACACCAGATACATCCCGATGGAGGCCCGGATGGTGGTGATGTCGTAGGTGCCAAGGAGGGCTACCACCTTGGGCAGGGCCTCCAATACGTCCGCCTCGGTGATGATGACCTCGGTGTGCTCGGCATGGATGTACTCGGCCACCTCTTTGGCGTATTTCAGGTCGATGGCGTCGGTGCTCATGCCAATGGCAAAGGTCTTTATGGGCCGGTGAGACAGCCGGGCGGCCACAGAGCAGACCAAAGAGGAATCCAGGCCCCCGGAAAGCAGAAAGCCCACCGGGGCGTCAGCGTCCAGCCGTTTTTCGATGCCGGCAATGAGCTTTTCCCGAATGTGGCGGCAGGCGGTCTCTACATCGTCGCAGCAAACGGGCTCTCCTTCGCTAATGTCCCGGTAGCAGATAAATTCTCCGTCCTTGTAATAGTGGCCGGGAGGGAAGGGGCGAATGGTTTCGCACAGGCCTACCAGATTCTTGGGCTCGCTGGCAAACAACATCGTCCCGGCTTTGTCGGTGCCATAGTACAGGGGCCGGATGCCGAAAGGATCCCGGGCAGCCACAAAGCGATGGGTGTTTCCATCGTACAAAATCAGGGCAAACTCGGCGTCCAGCCTTTGAAACATCTCTACGCCGTACAGCTCGTATAGGGGCAACAGCAGCTCGCAGTCGGAATCGCTGGCAAAGGTATAGCCCTTTTCCTCCAGCTCCTTTTTTAAGGTGCGGAAACCATAGATTTCGCCGTTGCACACCACGGCGCTGCCCTCCCGGGTAAAGGGCTGCATCCCTTCCTCGGTCAGGCCCATAATGGCCAACCGGTGGAAGGCCAAAATCCCGTCCCCGGCATATTCCACCCGGGACATATCGGGCCCCCGGGAAGTCGTCTGTTCAAATCCTTTTAAAAATGCGTCCTCGTCAATACATTGGCCGCAACAGCCCATAATGGAACACATTGGTAACACCTCCTGAGGATACCAATACACAGCTCGGGACAGGGGAGCCCGGGCTGCGTATGGCCTAACGGTTATGTAATTGGGAAAGGCTTATTCCACATCCTGCAAGGCGTCGTAGCCTTCCTCGCCGGTACGGACCTTTACCACGTTTTCTACATTGTAAACAAAAATCTTGCCATCGCCGATGTGGCCGGTATACAGTACCCGTTTGGCGGTGTCGATGACCTTGGAAACGGGGATGGCGCTGACCACAATATCCACCTGAATCTTCGGCAGCAGCGAGGCTTCCACGATAACGCCCCGGTAGTATTCCGGCTTGCCTTTCTGGGCGCCGCAGCCCATTACATGAGATACGGTCATACCGGTAATGCCAATGGCCATCATGGCGTTCTTTAGGGCTTCCAGCTTGGCTTCCTTGCACACAATCTCAATCTTCGTCAGCTTGTGGCCGCCAGAGGCGGGGGAAGCAACCACCGGTTCGTAGGCGGGCAGGGGCTTGACCTCCACCGCCTCGGCTACGGGAACGTCGCCGGTCACATAGGAGGTACCGTCGTCGCTGATGGTCTCGGGGAGCATGGCCATGCCGGCATAGGCGCTGGGCAGTCCGTGCTCGGTGGGATCCAGACCTTCCATTTCTTCTTCTCGGCTAACCCGCAAGCCGTGGAACTTTTTAATCAGCTGGAAGGTGATAATCATACAAACGGTGGTCCAGGCGATGATTGCCACAATGCCTGCGACCTGAACGCCGAATACCTTCCAACCGGCGGCCACATTCCCGCCGTGAACCATGGCGTAGAGGGGGCCGTCCACCCCGGCCGGGGCGGAGCTGGTGGAAAGCAGCCCGGCGGCCAGAGTGCCCCAAATCCCGTTGGCACAATGGACGCCGATGGCGCCTACCGGGTCGTCGATGTGCAGCTTCAAATCCAGCCATTCAACGACTACGACAACCAGAATACCGGAAACGATACCGACGATTAGAGAGCCCAGCGCATCCAAGTTGTTGCACCCGGCAGTAACGCCTACCAGACCGGCCAGGGAAGCGTTTAGGCACATGGACACATCGGGCTTACCATTTTTGGCCCAAGTGTAAAGCATACAGGTCACAGTGGCCACATCCGGCGCAA
>CAKTER010000148.1 GCA_934552695.1 uncultured Eubacteriales bacterium | reverse complement strand
GAAGCGTAAAACAGCCGGTCGTCCCAGCTAAAGCCCAGCCACTTTACATCCTCGATGATGGAATCCACATATTCGGTGTCTTCCTTGGTGGGGTTGGTATCGTCAAACCGCAGGTTGCACTGGCCCCCGTACAGCTCGGCCAAACCAAAGTTTAAGCAAATGGACTTGGCGTGACCAATATGCAAATATCCGTTGGGCTC
Organism: uncultured Eubacteriales bacterium; assembly: GCA_934552695.1. Lineage (GTDB taxonomy): Bacteria > Bacillota > Clostridia > Lachnospirales > Anaerotignaceae > CAKTER01. The sequence goes on along the minus strand of CAKTER010000148.1, from coordinate 4,005 downwards.
CGGCGGGAAACGGGTGTGCAGCTTATTCAGCTTGCCCTCCAAATCCGCCTGGATATAGTTGTGAATAAAATTACCGGTTCCGCTTAATGCGGCCTCTTCCTTTTCAGCCATGCAGAAGCCTCCTTTTCTATCTCTTAACAGGATACACGAAATTGGGCGCTACGTCAATTTAAAAACCCGCATTTTGCGGAAATCCCTGCTCTTGTAAGGTCGCAGAAAGCCATGCGGAAAAATGCTCGTCCACCGCCTTTACCCCCGTGTCGTTTAAGTGGGCGTCGTCCCGGAAATGGACGTTGTTTTGCAGCCCCAGGCTGAGCTGGTTATAATCCAGATAGGGGACGTTCAGCTCTGCGGCCAGGGCGGCTATCTGCTGGTGGATGGCATCGTAATCCGCAATGTAATCCAGCGAGACCGGGGCGATGGGGGCGGTGACAAAAACAAGGGCAATGCCCCGCTCGGCGCACAGCTCTGCCAGCTGCGTGAGGTATTTTTTTTGGCTGGCGGCGATGGCAAAGCTTTTGCCCTCCATGCCCTTAAACTGGTTGGTTTCGTCGTATTCTGCCGGGGGCATAACGGTGTCGCAATACACATAGCCCCGGGCCAAATAGTATTCCACCCCGTTTCCGGCGGCAGCGGCCGGTTTCTCTACGCCGAAGCGCTCCCCCAGTTCCTTTTGAAGCTGGGCGCTGGCGTAGGCAAAGTAATCGGACTGGAAGCGGATGGCGGCCATGCGGTACTTGGCCTTTTCGGCCAGGGGGAATACCTTTTGGATGTATTCCCGCCGGAGAGGCTCGTTTTCCAGCACCTCGAAAAAGCTGCCTACCTGCTTTAGGTCAAAATCGTCGTCCAGCATATCCCAATACACCTCCTGTACCACCACCCGAGGGCTTTGGTGCTCCAAGGCATCCCGCAGGGCGTAGTAGCTGGTGTCGGGGTGCTGGAGAGGGGTGCCCAGCTGGTAGGCGTTCCAGCCCGGGAAGTTGGCCGGGTCAAAGGTGCAATAGGAGTGGGAGGAGCCCAAAAACAGCAAATCCACATCCCCCTCCGGCAGGTCGTAAAAATCCCGATAGCGTTGGGCGGTAAAGGCGTTGATGGTGTTTTGGGCGGCGGCGTTTTGGTAGGCCCGGCCCCCGGCGGAAACACCCAGCACCACCAGCAGGGCAAAGAGCGCCAGCCCGCCCCAGCGTTTAAAATTGGAAATAGATGAAGGCCGTGGCATCGTAAAACACACCTCCCAACAAAATCAAGATGGCGATGGCGGCATAAAACAGCACCCGGGGCAGCCAAGGGCGCTCTTCCCAAAAGCCAAAAACGGTTTGGCGGCGGCTGAGGGCCTCGTTGATTACCAGAATGAGCAGACAAACTCCCAGCAGAAGCATTTCCCACAGGTTTAGGCCCAGGGAAAGCAGAATTTCGTAGGCGGACTGGCGGTGGAGCAGTAGGTGCCAGCCATGGGCCAGCCCCTGATAGGCGGTAAAGGCATCGGCAATGGTGTTGGCCCGGAAAAATACCCAAGCCAGCGTAACCAGCCCAAAGGTGAGCAGCCAGCCGCCGCAGGCCAGCAGCCGGGACTGGCCCCAGCCCCGGGCCTGCTTCATGCGGGTACGCAGGGGGCGGGTGAGGGTGCCCACGACCTGATACAGGCCGTGGAGAGCGCCCCACAGCACAAAGGTCCAGTTAGCCCCATGCCACAGGCCGCTGACCAGGAAGGTGATAAGCTGGTTGCGGCACTGCCGGGCCTTGCCGCCCCGGTTGCCCCCCAGCGGGATGTAAACGTAATCGGCGAACCAGCCGGACAGGGAGATGTGCCAGCGCCGCCAAAACTCCCGGATGCTGGTGGACAGATAGGGCTTTTGAAAGTTATCCATCAGCCGGAAGCCCAGGCACCGGGCGCTGCCCTGAGCAATGTCGGAGTAGCCGGAAAAGTCGCAATAAATTTGGAAGGCAAACAGCAGGGTGGCCAGCGCAATGGCCGGGCCGCCGAAATCCCCGATGTGGTTATACACCGTGTTCACCAGCACCGCCGCCCGGTCGGCAATGACGACTTTTTTAAAAAAGCCCCACAGCAAAATTTTCCCGCCGGAAAGCAGGTTGTCGGCGGAGAATTTGTGCCGTTCGTAAAACTGGGGCAGCAGGTTTTCGCTGCGCTCGATGGGCCCGGCTACCAGCTGGGGGAAAAAGGTGATGAACAGCGAAAAAATGCCGTAATGGCGCTCGGCCCGGATGCGGCCCCGGTACACGTCGATGGTGTAGGCTGCCGCCTGAAAGGTGTAAAAGGAAATGCCCATGGGCAGGATTAGGTCAAAGGCCGGGATGGGCCAGTGTCCTCCCGCCAGCCACCGGAAGGTGTTGTTAAAAAACACCAGGTATTTAAACACGAACAAAAGCCCGAAATTGATAAACAAAGAGGTCAGCAGCAACCGCTTGCGTTGTTGCCGGCTACGGCTTTGGTCGATTTTTCGGGCCAAAAGAAAATTGGAAGCGGTGGAGAATACAATCAGCACAATCAGCGCCGGCTTCCAGGCCATATAAAAAATGTAGCTGGCTACCAGCAGCAATACCCAACGGAACCGCTGGGGCAACCGGTAGTACAGCACAATTACAACGCCCAACAAGATGAGATAGGTTAGGGAATTGAATGCCACAAAACGTCCTCCTCCCAGGAATAGTCTCTTCCATATTACACCAGTTGCCGCAGTTTTTCCAGTTCTATTTGCACAAAGGAAAAACTTGTTGTAAACTGATACTAAACCAAAAAAACGGTCAGGCCGAACAGGGCCGGGAGGATTGCTGTGCTGGCATTGGAATTGCAGGATATTAAATCGCTGATGAACTGTCTGCTGCGGGAGGAGGGCTTCGACCCCTTTGGGGTGGCAGCTGCCGAAATCCGGGGACAGGCCCGGTTTACGATTGACGGCCATACCCCCGAGGGGGAGCTGGTGACCTGGGGCTATTTGCGCCCGGTGGTGTTTGCCATGGTACGGGGCAAAGAAAAGCCCCGGCGGTTAAAGCTGACGCTTTCGGCCCCGGCCAACTGGCTGGAAAAGATTGACCCCGCTGCCGCTGCCTGCTTGCTAAACCTCCATTACGAGGGCGACCGGGCCCAGGTGACGACCGGTCGCACGGCAAGGGGATTTTCGCTGGACAAAAGCGCCGATGGGCTGTGGGATGACGCCGTGAAACGATTTTTGCAAAAGCAGGGACTGGCCTTTCGGGAGCTGATTTGACCGAGGGGGGATACCGACACCCTTTTCCGCATAGTCTGGTAGGGGAGGGGTTGTATGAACGAAACGAATGTGCAGCTGTTGAGCCGTTCCCCCGGGGAGCGGCTTTGGTTTTTTTGGCGGGATAACGTAATCTATAGCCGGACGGAGCGGGGAGAGCGCCCGCTGGTGGGCGCCGCCGGGGGGCCCTTTGGGGTGGCCCAGGGGCCCGAGGGCGAGGCGCTGCTGCTGTCCCGGGAGCACGTGTGCCGCAGCCGGGATGGGCTGGCTTGGGAAAAACGGCGGCTGCCCCGGCCCTGGGGGCTTTCGTCCCTGATGTTGTGGGGCGGCGGGGGCCCGGCGGTGATTGGCAGCGAAGGCGAGGGGGAGGCGGCCCGGTTGATGGTTTATCCTGCCGGGGGGCGGCCGCTGCTCGTGGCCGAAGGGCTTTGGCCTGGGGCCGAGGCCCTGCGACTGGAGCCGGAGCCGGGGCATATTTGGCTGGGCTTTCCGCTGGCGGACGGGACATGGGCCAGCCGGGAGCTGCTGACCCCCGCCGGAGGCGAGGGGAACTGGACGCTGGGGAGCCTGCGGGTGTGGGGGCGAACCCGGTTAACGGTAGGGGACATGGCCGCCGCAGCCACCCCCGAGGCCCTGCATTGGGTGACGATTACCCAAGGCCGGGGGCTGGCCCAGGTAGTGTACCGGCAGTGGGACGGCTCCGGGCTGCACAAGCCGCAGGTGCTTTCGGAATGCCGCCGGGCAGAGGCGTGCGTGGTGACGGCAGCCGGCAACGGACCCC
>CAKTER010000147.1 GCA_934552695.1 uncultured Eubacteriales bacterium | reverse complement strand
CTGTACGACTGGCGGACGGTGCAAAAAAACGTGGAGCTGCCGCTGGAGATAAAAGGCGCCCCCCGGGAGCAGCGCCGGCAGGCCGCCCGGGAAATGCTGGAGCTGGTGGGCCTAAGCTCGTTTGCCGACAACCACCCCTACGAGCTGTCCGGCGGGATGCAGCAGCGGGTATCCATTGCCCGGGCGCTGACCACCAGCCCCCATATTTTGCTGATGGACGAACCCTTTTCGGCTTTGGACGAGTTCACCCGGGAAAAGCTCCACGACGATTTGCTCTCCATTTGCCGCAGCAAGCATATGACCATTATTTTTGTAACCCATAACATTGCCGAAAGCGTGTACCTTTCGGACCGGGTGGTGGTCATGTCGCCCCATCCCGGGCGGATTTCGGCGGTCATCCCCATCGACCTGCCCCAGCCCCGGACGCCGGAAATGCGGGAGTGGCCAAAGTATTACGAAACCATCGCACAAATTCGAGGAAGCTTTGAGGGGGTGTACCATGGATAAGCTGAAAAAAGACGTACCCCACTGGCTGGTTTCGCTGGTGTGGCTGGTAGGATTTTTGATTTTGTGGGAGGTGATGGCCCTTCTGTTTCAGCTGGGGGGGCAGGCCCCGACCTCCTTCCCCTTTTTGGGGAAAATCCTTACCTGGGCTTTTTCCCCGGCCTACGACGGGCTGGGCATGGGCCGGGCCGTGGGGCTGACCCTTTCGGTATTTGGAAAGGGATTTGTTGCCGGAACCGCCATTGGCTTTGTGTTTGCTGTGCTGATGAGTGTGGCGGGCCCCATCCGCCGGGTGGGCTACCCCCTGCTGCTGCTTTCGCAAATGATTCCCATGCTGGGGCTGGCCCCCATTATTGTGAGTATGGTGGGGGATTTTGAAAATGCCAAGCTGGTGATGGCGGCGTACATGACTTTTTTTCCGGTGGCGGCAAACCTGTTTGCCGGGTTTATGGCGGTGGACGAGCGGCGGAAGGAGCTGCTGGTGATGTGCAATGCGGCAACCGATACGATGTATCGGAAGCTGATGTTCCCGGCGGCCCTGCCCAGCCTGTTTGCCGGCCTAAAGCTGGCGGCCCCGGCAGCCTTTGCCGCCGTTATCTTCACCGAGGTGCTCTACCCCCAAAACGGCGGCATCGGCGGCGAGATTCTGAATTCCCAATACGGGAACGACTGGGAGCTGTGCTGGGGCTACATATTTATGGCAGTGGTGTTGGCCGTGGCGTTGTTTTACGCTATGAGCTGGCTGGAAAAAGCGGTGATTCGCTGGAAGACCAGCGATTGAGGAGGTGAAGCCCATGAGAACCGATGTGGTGGTAACGGTTTTGGAAATCGAGGCCGGGTATGCCCGGGTGTGCAAGCTGATAAAAACCCTGACCTTTGCCCTGGGCAGCTTGGGTGTGGTGGCCGCCGCCGGGGCCCTGTACCGGCAGCCCCTGTTTGTGGTCAGCAACGACTACGAATACGCTTGGGGCGTCACCGGGGAAATGCTGCTTCGGGGCATTACCCTGGACGGGGTACAGCTGACGGGAACGAACCCGCTGGCGGTGGTGCTGTGGGCGGCGGTTTTGCTGGCGGGACTGGCGCTGCTGGCCTTTGTGGGGCTGAATATCCGCACGGTCCTAAGCCACCGGGGTACGGCATTGCCGCTGGTTACCGAGGGGAAGCCCCGGGTGCTGGCCAAAACCGTGATTGGCGGGGCGGCCACCCTGGCAGCGGTGCTGCTGCTGCTGTTTGAGCCGGTATACAAGGCGGGGCTTACCCCGGAAGGGCTGGCCTATATGGAGACCCTTTCGCAAAACTTTAATTTTAACGCCGCCCCCACGGGGGCAGGGCTGGGAGTGACCCTGGGGCTGTTTTTCGTAGGTACCTACTATCTGTGCTCCGGCCTGGCCCACACCCGGTTTTGGGAGCGGTTTCAGGGGGCAATCTACCTGCTGGGGCTGGTGGCCCTGCTGCTCTACTTTTGGCAATACGGCTATCTTCACCGGTTGTTTGGCATCGACCCCTCTACCTCGTCCTTCCCCTTCCCCTTCCCCAAGGCCATTAACAGCTTTAGCAAGTTTACCGGCGGGGTTAAGGGCAGCTATAACAGCGTGTTTGGTTCGCTGGCAACCATTTTGGTCCACAGCGTTAGTACCATTTTGGATGATTCCATCCTCCACAACGCCGGGACCACGGTGGCGGGGATGCTGATTGGCTATGTGCTGGGCGGGGCCTTGGGCTACGGAGCGGCGCTGGTGGCCGTTAGCTTTAAGCGCTGGGGCAGCGGGGTGCTGACGGTCTGCTCCATCCTGGTGGCTTTCCCGGTGGTGGCCCTGGGGCCTATGGTGAACCACTGGTTCCCCTCCAACAGCTATGGGTTTTCCCTGCTGGCCAAGGTTATTGTGGTCACGATTTTATGTATGGCGGGGATGACGGTGAACGCCTACCGGGGCCTGACCCAGGTAAAGCCCTTTACCGAGGACCTGTTGGCTATGTACAACGCCGATCCCAAAACGGTGTTTACCAAGCTGCTGCTGCCCAACTCCCTCCCCTTTGTGTTTACGGCGTTAAAGGCCAATGCGGCTACGGCACTGATGGGGTCCTTTGTCAGCGAGTTTTATTCCCGCTCCAAAACCTATGGGCTGGGGATGCTGTTTAACAACTATTGGAGCACGGCCCGGTACCAGTCCTGGGCCTACATATTAGCGGCCATTGCCTTTGGGTTGATTTTGTACGGTGTGGCCGCCGGACTGGAACGGAAGTGCCTCAGCTGGCATCCTTCGGTACGGAAGGACGGCCGGTAAGCAAATCGGAATTGTGTGAAAAACGGGGCAAAGCCCCGGTTTGATAAAGGAGGAATACGTATGAAGAAGTTTTTGGCGATTTTGGTAAGTGCCGGGATGGCCCTGAGTTTGGCGGCCTGCGGCAGCGGCGACGGCAGCAGCGGCACCAGCGTTTCCACCGGCAGCGGCACGGGAACCGCAACGGAAACGGAAGCGGAGACGAAAGAAGAAGACAAAACAGCCTCCGGCGACCTCATCCCTATTACCTTACAGCTGAAATGGGTGCAGCAGGCTCAGTTTATGGGCTACTACGCCGCTAAGGAGCTGGGGATTTATGAGGATTACGGACTGGATGTGACCATTGTTCCCGGCGGCAGCGTGGACGTGGTAGACGAGGTGGACTCGGGCCGGGCCCAGTTTGGTGATATTTGGGTAACCACGGCCATGTCGGCCATTGCCAACGGCGCCAATGTGATGGCGGTGGCCCAGTATTACCAGAACTCCGGCATGACGCTGGTTTCGTTAAAGGATACGGTAGCCGACCCCACCAAGGTCTCCGCCGGAGAGGTCACCGGCAACTGGGGCGGCGGCAACGAGTACGAGATGCAGGCCTATTTGGCCAGCCTGGGCCTGCCTACCGAGTATGTGACCGAGGACTACGATATGCAGCAGCTGTTTGATGGGGACATCACCTGGTCGTCGGCCATGACCTTTAACGAGATGGGCTTGGTCTACGAGGCCGGCTACAAGCCCGAGGATTTGAATGTACTGTACATGGAAAAGGAAGGCTTTGGGATGTTGGAGGACTGCGTGATTGTAGACACCGCCTGGGCCGAGGAAAACGAGGACACGGTGGTAGCCTTTATTGAAGCCACCAACCTGGGCTGGGCCTGGTGCCTGGAGAACCCCATTGCCGCCGGCTCCCTGGTATTTAACGCCGAGGATACCGCCAACACCGTTTCGGAATACCATCAGCAGTTCGAGGCCTGTGAGGTAGCCAAGCTGGTGGCCGGGGACATTGTGACCATTGGCGACCGCAGCACCTATACTTCGCTGGGGTACATGGACGCCGATAAGTATGCCCAGACCTACGACCTGCTTTCCCAGTACAACGACATTGCCAACATCAATGCCGAAAGCACCTACACCACCTATTTTTACGACAAGGCCATTGCCGATACCCGGTATCAGGAGGCGCTGAATAATTTTGACAGCTATACCTGGGACGGCAGCTTCGAGACCCTGTATCAGGGCGAGTAAGCCGGAGAAGGAGGACCGGTGGGGCGCCCTTCCCCACCGTCCTTTCCTTTTCTCATATCTTATCTTACCTTTCTTTACCCTTTTTCCCTCCCCCTTGCCGGGGGCAGGCCCGTGCCGGGAAGCGTTCCCGGCAGGGGCGTACCTACGGCCCGGGAAATGCCGTTGGCGCCAGTACGAGCCGACGGAG
>CAKTER010000146.1 GCA_934552695.1 uncultured Eubacteriales bacterium | reverse complement strand
GTCTGCGCCTTGGGCGTAATCGTCGTTGAGAACGACAGGTCTTATCCAAACGATGGCATTTTGCCGCCCCCGGCCTTGGGGAAGGAACCTTGGCCGGGGGCTTTTTTGTTTCGAAAGAACCAAAAAAACGTCCCCTTTTGGCAAATGCCAACGGAGGCGTTTTTTGTGTACAAAGCCGGTTAGGGACGGCCGGGACAGGCCGGGATGGTGAGTTGCCGGGCACTGTTTTTTAGGTAACGGCTGTGACGTTTCCGGGGGGCGCTTTCGTCCTGATAACCCATTTGCCGGGCTACCCGGGCCCAGGGCAAACGCTCCAGGTACCGGAGGATAAAAATCAGCCGAATTTCGTCGTCTTCGATGCTGCGGATAAACCGCAGGGCTTCGCCGGAGCGGGCGGCAACCTTTTGCAGCTGGCCGTCGGCAGCCCCGGGCCGGTCGGGATGGGGCCGGGTCAGTTGTTCCAGCCGTCGCAGAGACAGGGCAATCTCCTGATCCCGGGCATATAGGGTGCGGAGCTGAGCTTGCGTCATAGCAGTCCCTCCCCGGTGGGCACGGGAAACAGGTCGGTGAGCTCCCGGCCGGTCAGCGCCGCCAATGCAAGGGCTTCCTGCACAAAAAAGTCGGAACCCCCGTTGATCTTTTGACACAAGGAAGCGTCGGAGACCCCCAAAGCCTCGGCGGCTCGGTGATAGCTGTAACCTTTCTCCCGCAAAGCTCCTTTTAGGCGAGAGTACCCGTCGTGATGTTTGAACTTTCCGATCATTGCGAATCCCATCCTTTCTTTTGTAAGAAGTTATCTTTTGACTACACGCATTGTAACATAATGTACATTTATGTGTCAAGTATATTAAACTTTAGGATTGACAAAAGATATTTTGTTTAGTAAAATAAACTTAAGATTTGGTAAAGGAGGCTCATCTCATGGAATTGGGAGAGTTGATGCGGGAATTTCGGAAGGCACACGGGCTTTCGATGGAGGCCTTTGGGAAACAGGTGGGGCTGAGCAAGGGGTATATCTCGCAGCTGGAATCCGGGATTAACCCGGCAAACGGCAAGCCCATCCGGCCCACGGTGGAAACCATCCGGCGCATTGCCGGTGGAATGGAAGAAAATGCCGACGAGCTGATGCGGATTTTATATGGGACATCGGCCCGGGGTACATCTGCCGTTTTACCGGAGCCGCCGGATACGGACATACCCGATGTGCCGGGGATTGTCCCGGTGCCGCCCCAGCGCCGGTATCCGCTGCTGGGCACCATTGCCTGCGGGCAGCCGATTTTGGCGGAGCAAAACATCGAGACCTATGTGACGGCCGACGCCGGGCTTAAGGCCGATTTTTGTTTACGCTGCAAGGGCGACAGCATGATCAATGCCCGTATTTTTGACGGGGATTTGGTGTTTTTCCGGGCACAAAGTTCGGTGGAAAACGGGGAGATTGCCGCTGTGCTGGTAGAGGATTGGGAAACGGAGGCCACGCTGAAGCGCGTGCATTTGTTTTCTGACCATGTGGTGCTGGAGGCGGAAAACCCCCGGTACCGGCCTCTGGTTTTTTGGGGACAGGACATGGAGCGAGTGCGGATTGTGGGAAAGGCCGTCTACTTTTTGAGTGATATTTTTTAAAGGGGGAACGGCAAAAGCATGGGAGAAAGCAGAAATATGAAAAATAGAAAATAAGAAATAAGAAATAAGAAATAAGAAATAAGAAATACGAAGCGCCGGCCGGCTGGGGGAGAAAAGCCGGTGAGGCGCTTTTTTGCAAGCGGATAAAATACGGAAAAGATTGTTAAAGAATTGTTGAAATTTCGGTGGGAGAGTGGTATAATATCATCCGACCAATGATTGATTAAAAATTAACAATTTTGACCAGGGCGGGGGAGGCCAAAAGCGCCTTTGCAAAGACCCGGGCAAATGAGATGGGGCGGGGCAACCGAAAAGCTTTGGTGTCGCGGTGCAAAGCCCCGGGGGAGGAGTAAAAAGATGAGAGGCATTCCATCGCTGATTACGGATATTCGAAAAAAAGTGTTTGCCGAGGTAGCCCGGATGGCGTACTCCGGCGATTATACGGAGATGGAGGACATTCCCTACCGGATTGTCCCGGGGGAGAGCCCCCTGCACCGGGAGTCGGTTTTTTTGGAGCGGGCCATTGCCGGTGAACGGGTACGGCTGGCCATGGGGCTTTCGCTGCGGCCCATCCAAACCCGGCATTTGATGACGGAGGGGATGGATCAGGCGGCCATTGCCGAGCAATATTACGAGCCGCCGTTGGTAAATATCATTCCCTATGCCTGTCATGCCTGCCCGACCAAGCAGTATTTTGTGACACAAATGTGTCATGGATGTTTGGCCGCCTCTTGCCAGCGGGTATGTCCCCGGGGGGCTATCCGGTTTGAAAATGGCCGCAGCATTATCGACCGGGACAAGTGCATTAAGTGCGGCCGCTGCGAAAAGGCCTGCCCCTATCATGCCATTATTTATATGGAGCGCCCCTGTCAGGCGGCTTGCGGCATGGATGCCATTGGTGTGGACGAAAACGGCAAGGCAGTCATCGACCACGACCGCTGTGTGTCCTGCGGCCAGTGCTTGGTCAGCTGTCCCTTTGGGGCCATTTCGGACAAAAGCCAAATCTATCAGGTTATCCGCTCCATCCAGACCGGGAGCCGGGTGGTAGCCATTGTGGCCCCCTCTTTTGTGGGCCAGTTTGGCCCCGGGGTGACCATCCCCCAATTTGTGGCGGCCATGAAGGAGCTGGGATTTTTCCATGTGGCCGAGGTGGCCATTGGGGCGGATATTTGCGCCGTGGAGGAGGCCCGGGACTATGTGGAAAAGGTGCCCGAGCAGCAGCGGTTTATGGCGACATCCTGCTGCCCGGCCTGGCGGATTATGGCCCGGCGGCTGTTCCCGGAGGAGGCGGGGAATATCTCCATGACCTATACGCCCATGGTGTACACCGCCCGGCTGATGAAAAAGGAGTATCCGGACTGCAAGGTGGTGTTTGTGGGCCCCTGCGCTGCGAAAAAGCTGGAGGCCATGCAGGAGGACATCCGCAGCGATGTGGACTTTGTGCTGACCTACGAGGAGCTGATGGGGATTTTTGAAAGCCGGGACATTGACCTGACGGCAATGCCGGATGGCGAGGATTTGCAGGAAAGTACCCGGCTGGGCCGGGGGTTTGCTGTGGCTGGCGGGGTGGCCGGAGCGGTGGAGGCTATCATCCGGAAGGAGCACCCCGAAGCCGAGATTCGCACCCAGCGGGCCGATGGCTTGCGGGAGTGCCGGAAGCTGCTGATGCTGGCCCGGGCCGGCAAGCTGGACGGGTATTTGCTGGAGGGAATGGCTTGCCCCGGCGGCTGCGTATCGGGGGCAGGGACGGTGGTCTCGTCGGAAACAGCGGCCAAAATGCTGGGGAAACACATGAATGAGGCGGCGCTGACCCTGCCGGTGGAAAGCCCCTATGGGGAGCTGGCGCCGAAACTGGACTAAGCCCGGGGTAGGACAAAAGAAACGGCGAAGTAAAAGGAAGTAAAGGAAGTAAGGGAAACAAAGGAAACAAAGGAAGTAAAGGAAGTAAAGGAAACAGGAAAGGACCGTTGGAATGATGAATGCAACGCAGTTGCGGCCAAAACATGCGACGCAAACCTTGACCCGGACGGCGGCTCTGCTGGCGCTGCTGGTGATTTTGCAGGCGGTAACGAAACCCGCCGGACAGCTGGTGACGGGCTCGTGCGTCAACGCTGTGCTGGCAGTGGGGGCGTTGCTGCTTCCGGTGCCGGGAGCGCTGGTATTGGCGTTGGTCTCTCCGTTTTTGGCCTTTGCGCTGGGCATTGGGCCCCAGCTGTTACCGGTTGTCCCGGCCATTGCGGTAGGGAACGGTGTGTATGTGTTGCTGTTGGGCTGGCTGGGCGGCAAGGCCCGGAGTGGAGCGGCCCGATGGGGAAGCTTGGCTCTGGCGGCGGTGGCAAAGTTTTTGGCGCTGTATCTGCTGGTGGTGCAGCTGTTGTGCCGGGTGCTGAGCTTGCCCGAAAAGCAAACGGCAGTGTTTTCGGCTATGTTTTCCTGGCCGCAACTGGTCACGGCCCTCGTCGGCGGGGTGCTGGCGCTGGTGTTGGCGGCGGCGCTTCGGCGGCAGGGATAATGGAGGGACGGGCTTGCGGGGCGACAAAGGACATGGATTTTAACAATAAAAAAGGTATCCGGGATAAAAACCGGATACCTTTAATTTGTTTTGGAT
>CAKTER010000145.1 GCA_934552695.1 uncultured Eubacteriales bacterium | reverse complement strand
CCCCCGTGCTCGGATGGAATCAAGGAGGCTTTTTATGCCGGTCACTACCTATTCTCCCGGTCTGGTTTTGCTGTTTGTGTGGGCGCTGCTCTGGATTTTGATGGACGTCCACTTTACCAACCTGACGCCCTTACAAAAATGGCTCGTCCCGGTGCTCATTTTATCGTTGGCCCTGTTCAACCACTGGCTCCGGCTCCGGCTGGGGAGCCCCCTTTACGGCCGGGTCATCCCCCTGACCATGCACCTGCCCTTTTTCCTCATCTTTTTGTACATTACCCGGTGCGGCGTCATCAAAATGATTTTTATGATTCTTTCGGCCTTTATTTTTACGGCCCCCACGGTGGTGGTATCCAACCTGGCCTACCGGATTTACCCCAGCTCTGCGGCCCTGCTCATCGGGAGCCTGGCCGCCTACGCCATTGCCCTGCTGCTGGCCCAGTTTGTATTCCGCCGGGGCTTCAACTACCTGCTGCGCTACGGCGATAACCAGCTGTTTGTACGGTTCTCGCTGGTGCCCATCCTCTACTATGTGTACGCCTTTGCCATTATGCGGGCCGACCTGTCATCCTTGGAGGGGGTTGCCGGACTGCTGGCCCGCTACCTGCCCACAATTCAGGTGTTTTTGTTCCTCTTTTTGCTGCTTCATACCTACAAAACCCTAAGCGAGCTGCGGGAAATGGAAACCGCCCGTACCGCCTTAACCCATCAGCTGGGCGCCGCCCGGGAACAGCTTAGCCTGCTGGACGAGGCCCAGGCCCAAACCCGCATTTATCGTCACGATATGCGTCACCACCTGAACCCGCTGGAGGGCTATCTGGATGCCGGGGACAGTCCCGCCGCCCGGGCCTACATTGGCAAGGTACAGGCCGGAGTGGAGGCCCTGACCACCCAGCGCTATTGCGAAAATCCGCTGGTAAACCTGCTGTGCTCCTCCTTTGCCCAAAAAGCCCGGCGGCAGGAGCTGCGGCTGGAGATTGACGCCCGGCTGCCAGAGGCCCTGCCCCTGTCGGACACCGAGCTAAGCTCGCTGCTTTCCAACGGGCTGGAAAACGCCTTAACCGCCGCCTCTGCCATGCCGGAGCCAGAGCGCTGGGTCAAGCTGTTTTGCAGCGTCCGCCTGCATAAGCTCCTCATCGAGGTGCAAAACCCCTACGTCGGCACGGTGGAATTCCGGGACGGGCTGCCGGTTTCGGCTCGGGCCGGCTACGGCCACGGCTATGGCTGCCGCAGCCTTCTGGCCATTGCCCAGCGCCACAACGGAATGTGTTCGTTTACCGCCGAAAACGGCGTGTTTTGCCTACGGCTGCTGCTGCCCTTAACGCCGTCCCAGCCCTAAGCCCTAGCCCAGGTGTACCAGCAAGCCCAAAATCAACAAATGGGCCGGGTAAAAGGCGTAGCAAAAATATTGGAAGCCCTTGCTATGATAGCCCTGCCGTCCCCGGTACAGCCAGATGGGAATCAGCGCCAAGAGCGCCAGCCCCTGCTGGGAAAGCTCCCATTCCCGTCCCAGCCAAAAAACGGGATAAAACTGGCCGCCAATCAGCTCCACATTAATCCAGTACAAGGCCAAAATCTGTCCCAGCAGGCACCACCACTTCCGGCCCCGGAAAATGTAAAACGCCACCACCGTGAGCACGCCCATGCCGTAATAGTCCAGCATGGTCACCGTCCCCACGGCAAAGCCCAGCCCGGCTACCAAAAGCCCCACCAGTACGGTAGCCCAGGGCTTTTTCTTTTGCCGGACTTTTTCAATAAACCAAACGCTCACAAGCCCCAGCAGCAGCGTCCAAATAACGTTTTGGTGATAGGGGTAAAAGACCCGGCCCCCATACATCAGGTCGAAGGGCACCTCGGAGAGCAGGGCAAAGCCCAGCATCCGCAAAAAATACCGCTTCCGGTTTTTTGTGTAAAAATAGCCCTCCACCGTTAAAAAGGCAAATATCGGGAAGGCCAGCCGTCCCACACAGGTCAGCCATTCCTGCCCCGGCAGCAGGGTGGCCCATAAGTGGTCGCATAACATCAGCGCCATGGCCAAAATATGTAATGTGGCCGAACTCAGTCCTTTTTTCTGTTCCTGTTGCTGTTCCATCGTATTCTCCTCCGTTATTTCTTTTCCTTCCTTCGTTTTTTTGGCTTCCTTCGCTTTTTCCGGCCCGGTGCCGTTTTTGTTCTAAGATAGAAGAAAGCCCCCAGCCGCCGCACAGCCCGGTCAGGCTGTCCAGTTGCTGTGGGCAATCCCATAAAAATGGAGCTGAGGGGAATCGAACCCCTGTCCGAAGACCCATCCAGGAAAACCTCTCCCATCACAGTTTTTTGCTTCCGTTTCCCTCACCCTGGGGGCAAAAAACAAACCCCGGGATTCGGTAGCTTCATGTTACGTATCCGACCGCAAAGCTTAGGCCGGACCGGTTCTCACAAAATCGACGCCGGGAACCTGAGTTGTGAGCGCCTCAGGGCCGACGGGCTGCCTTAAGCAGCCAGGTAAGAATAATTGTTGTCGTTTCTTTTTTAAAGGTTCCGGCTTGATGACGCAGTAACCGGCCTGCGGATGGCTATTCTCGATTTCAAGACCCCCGTCGAAACCATTGCAGCCCCATAAAGCGGCAGGCCAAGCCTGCCGGGGTACACAAGGTCATAACGACAAATTCCGTACTTTCAAATCCTTTTCGGCTTCCCGCCGCTGGTCCTTTTTGGCAATGGACTCCCGCTTATCGTACAGCTTTTTGCCCTTGGCCAGGGCAATGTCCATTTTTACCAGGCTTTTATCCAAATAAATCCGCAGCGGCACTACCGTGTAGCCCTGCTGGGCTACCGCCTGCGCCAGCTTCCGAATCTCCCGCTTATGCAGCAGCAGCGTCCGTACCCGCAGAGGGTCTTTGTTAAAGATATTCCCCTGCTCGTAGGGGCTGATGTGCATATTGTGGATTTTGGCCTCGCCCCCATCCAGCCGGATAAAGCTCTCTTTTAAGCTGCATTTCCCGGCCCGGAGGGACTTCACCTCGGTTCCGGTTAGGGCAATGCCCGCCTGATAGGTGTCCTCGATAAAATACTCGAAAAACGCTTTTTTGTTTTGGGCGATCAGCTTGCGGTCGCTTCCTTTGGGCATAGCCTCACCTCCCCTGTGCTTTCTTATTCTACCATAAATTACGTTCCCTGAACATAAAAAGTTTATTACAATTTTCTATCGGTTCCATTACAGACCCAGCTCCTCGTCCACAAAAATCACTTCCGTAGGCGTTAGCATGGGACAGCGGTCCAAAATTAAGGTAGCCCGGCAAATGCGGTCGGGGCTTTGGCAATCGTAGCACTTATCCTGCTTTACGGCGCAGGGCGTTTGGCATCCCAGCTGGGCCGCCCGTTGGGGAGCCGCCACATTTTTAGCCCGGTGGATGGCGCTGGGCAGGTCGGGGGTCAGCTTGTTGCGGCCCGCCACCACATACACCTGCCGGGGGCCGTACAGCATCCCCACCAGCCGGTTCCCGGCCCCGTCGATGTTCACCAGCTCCCCGGTTTGGGAGGCGGCGTTGGTGCTGGTCACATACACCTGAGCCAGCGTGGCCTGCCGCCGAACGTCATGGCTTTGCACCCGGTGGTGCCAGCTCACGGCGTTCTTTTCCGAAAGCGCCTCAAACAGCCCCATCTCCCGCAGGGTAGCGCTGCCGCCAAAGCCCACCGTGGTGTTTTGAACCTTCTCCTTTAAATACGCCGCCGCTTCCGCTCCGGTAGCAAAAATTTGTACCGTAAACCCGTGCTTTTCAAAGTTTTCCTTGGCCTGTAAAAAATCCATGCTCTCTCCCCCTCAGTCTTTTTCCAGCAGCGCAAAATCAATGGTACGCATCATTTTATCCACCCGCTCCACCTGGATGGTAACGGGGTCTCCCAGCTGAAAACTCTTTTTGGTGCGTTCTCCCGTCAGCCGCAGGCTTTTTTCGTCGAACACATACCAGTCGTCCACCAACGAGGACACGGCAATCATCCCCTCCACGGTATTGGGCAGCTCCACAAAAATTCCCCAGCCGGTCACGCCGGAAATTATCCCGTCGTACACCTGCCCCACCTTGTCCTCCATATACTCTACCTTTTTCAGGGCAATGGTGGCCCGCTCGGCGTCGTCGGCCCGGCGCTCCTGCTCGGAGCAATGGTCGGCCAAATCGGGGAAGCGGCGCTCGTAATTCCGCAGGGTTTTGTCCGAAAGCGCCCCATGGAGGCTTTTTTTAATTACCCGATGGATGGT